>DATFUE010000449.1:0-4596 GCA_035261165.1 Myxococcota bacterium | reverse complement strand
CGGGCGGAACGCGCGCACCAGGCGTGTGACACGCTCGATGCCGTGGCGGTATTCGGGCGCGCGGATCGCGCTCGAGCTCGCCGTCACGCGCTTCGCGAGGTCGGTGAAGCCGATCCCGCGGCGCAGCGCGTCGCCCGGGTCGCGGTCGCGCGCGACCCAGCCGGCGGCGAGCGCGGCGGGCCAGAAGCGGTTGTTCGAGCCGACGAACGGGATGCCGGTGGCGGCGGCACGCGGCGGCGGGTTCAGCCCGACCACGAGCAGGCGCAAGCTCGGCCGCACGAGGTCCGGCAGGCCGGGCGCGTGGCGCGCGCGGATCCAGGTGCGCTCTTCGGCGTCCACGGAGATCGCGCGGAAGCCCGCGCCCTCGAACAGGTGGCGCGCGAGCGCGGGGGTCAACACGGTGAAGAGTCGCCCGCGCAGATCGCGCTCGCCCAGGGCGCGGCGTTCGAGCCAGCCGCGGGCGCGCTCGCGCGCGGACGGCTCGGCGCGCTCGAAGTCGAGCAGCGACAGCGCGAGCGGCGCGCCGGGCCGGAGCACGCGGTGCAGGTCGGCGAGCGCGGGCGAGAGCTCGCGCAGGGGCAGGTGGATGTAGCTGTTCTTCGCCCATACACCATCCAGTGACGCCCGCGCGAACGGCAGGCGCGCGAGGTCGGCGCGCACCAGGTCGAGCTTCGGCGCGCGGCGCGACGCGTGCCGCAGCATCGCCCCGGTGAGGTCGAGCCCGACGACCGAGTGACCCCGTCGGCGCAGGCGCTCCCCGAACCAACCGGGACCGCAGCCGAGGTCCGCGACGCGCGCGCGCTTCGGCAGCGCCGCGGCGAGCGCGCGCAGGCGCCGCAGCGCGAATTCGTCGACGTCGCGGCGCGCGATCCAGTCGCCCGCCTTGGTCTCGTAGATCGCGCGGGTGCGCCGGTCCACAGCTACGCGGGCGCGCGGACGTCGAACTCGTGCGTCTCGATCAGCGTGTCTTCGACGCGCACCTCGACCTTCCACCTGCCGGCCGCCGCATTTCCGGTCTTCAGGGTCGAGCTCACGTGGCCTCCGGGGCTCATGCGCACGCGCTCGCTGTACACGGTCGCGCCGTTCGGGTCGATCCAGCGCACGAAGAACTCCGGGTTCGTGGGGTAGAACTTGCGGCTCACGTCGCCCCACCAGCTGACCGAGTCACCGCGGTCGAAGGCGTGTGACTCGGTGGGCCCGGAGCTGGTCGCGAGCCCGCTCTCGTCGAGCAGCTTGAACTCGAGCCGCGCGAGCTCGAGCTCCGCGCGGCGCCGCGCCGCGGTTTTGGGGCGGAAGTTCGCGACCGCCTGCTCGAGATAGAACGCCGCGCGCGACTTGTTGCCCAGGCGCGCGTGAATCGAGCCCAGCTGGTACTGCACGAGCGGCACGGTCGGGTCGAGCGCCAGCGCGCGCTCCAGCTGATCGCGCGCCGCCTCGAGGTCGCCGCGTTCCTCGGCGATGCGCGCGCGCTCGAGCGGGACCCGCGGATCGCCCGGCTCGAGCTTCTCGGCCTTTTGGAGCAGGGTGTCGGCCCGCGCGTCGTCGCCGTCGACGCGCGCCTCGGCCGCCTGCGCCATGAGCGGATCGGTCTTCGCGGCGTCGAAGCTGGCGCGGGCGTGCAGGCCGCTCCCTCCGCTCGGGTCGGGCGAGAGGATCTGCGCCAGGCGCGACTGCATCAGCGGCAGGCGCGCGTCCTCGCGCTTCACGTGCTTCGGTGCGTCGATGCGCTCCATCTCGACCCGGGTCGCCGCGATGCGCTCCTGGAGTCCGGGGTGGGTGAACAGATATGCGGGCACGCCTTGGCCCTCGCTCGGGTTCTGCGCGAGGATGCGCTGGAAGAAGCGGCGCATGCCCTCGGGGTCGTAGCCCGACTTGCTCATGATCGCGATCCCCTCGCGGTCAGCCTCGGACTCGAACTCGCGGGAGTGCTTCAGCTGGAGTGACACGTTGAGCCCCTGCGCGGCGACGAGCGCGCCCGGCTGGCCCGCGGCGATCGCCGCCGCGAGGCCCGCGATCGTGAGCAAGGTGGAGAGACCCTGGCCCTCGTTCCGGCGCGCGACGTGGCGCTTCGCAACGTGACCGATCTCGTGCGCGAGCACGCCCGCGAGCTCGTTGATGTCGCCCGCCTGCTCGATCACGCCGCTCGAGACGTACACGTAGCCGCCGCCGATCGTGAACGCATTGAGCGCCGGGTCATCCAGGATCGAGAAGCGGAACGTGTACGGCGTCGGCTCGATCGACTTCACCAGGCTCTCGCCGATCTCGTCCACGAAGTCGAGCAGCTCGGGATCCGTCACGAGCTTCGCCTGCTGGCGGATCTGCGCGTGGATCTGCGCCGTCATCTCCTTCTCTTTCTCGACGCTGAGATCGCTGGCGAAGGGGTTGCTCAGCTGCGCGCGCCCGAGGGACGGGGCCACGAACAGGGCGAGCGCCAGCGCCGCGAGCGCGCGGCTGCGCCGCATCAGCCGCTCCGGGTCCAGCGGAGTCGCGGCTTGCGCGCGGCGCGCACCTCGTCGAGGCGGCGCACGATCGGCAGGTTCGGCGCGCCGGTGACCAGGCCGGGCTCGGTCTCCGCCTCGCGCGCGATCGCGCGCATGGCGCCGATGAACCCGTCGAGCGTCTCTTGTGACTCGCACTCGGTCGGCTCGATCATCAGCGCGCCCGCGACCACCAGCGGGAAGTAGATCGTGGGCGGGTGGTAGCCGTAGTCCATCAGGCGCTTGGCGATGTCCGCGGTGGTCACGCCGTGCTCGTGCTGGCGCTTGTCCGTGAGCACGCACTCGTGCATCACGCGGCGCGCGTGTGGCGCGTCGTAGACGTCGCGCAGTGACTCGAGGACGTAGTTCGCGTTCAGTGTGGCGCGCTCGGTGACCTGGGCCAGCCCCGCCGCGCCCAGCGTGCGGATGTAGGCGAGCGCGCGCAGCCAGATGCCCGCGTTTCCGTACCACGCGTGCACGCGGCCGATCGAGTGCGGAAACTCGTCGTCGAGCCGATAGCGGTCGCCCTCGCGGCGGATCACGGGCACGGGCAGGAAGGGCGCGAGCGCGTTCTTCACCGCCACCGGCCCGGAGCCCGGTCCGCCCCCACCGTGCGGCGTGGAGAACGTCTTGTGCAGGTTGAAGTGCATGACGTCGACGCCCATGTGGCCGGGCTTCGCGACGCCGAGCAGCGCGTTCATGTTTGCGCCGTCGAGATACACGAGCCCGCCGGCCGCGTGCACGACCTCGGCGAGCTTCTCGACGTGCGACTCGAACAGACCGAGCGTGTTCGGGTTGGTGAGCATCAGCGCCGCGATGCGCGCGTCGGAGAGGCGCGCGAGCGCATCCGGATGGACGATGCCGTCGGCCCCGCTCTTCACCTCGACCACCTCGAGCCCGTTCAGCGCGGCGCTCGCGGGGTTCGTGCCGTGGGCCGTGTCCGGGATCAGCACCCGGGTGCGCCCGAGATCGCCGCGCGCGCGGTGATACGCCTGGATCATGCGCACGCCGACGAACTCGCCCTGCGCGCCCGCGGCCGGCTGCAGGGTCACGCGGTCCAGGCCCGACATCTCGGCGAGCGCTCCCTCGAGCTCGCAGGCCAGCGCCAGCACGCCCTGCACGTCGGCCTCGTCGGAGAACGGGTGCACCCCGGCGAGCCCGGGGAGCCGCGCGACCGTCTCGTTCACCTTCGGGTTGTACTTCATGGTGCACGAGCCGAGCGGGAAAAAGCCCGAGTCGATGCCGAAGTTCCACTGCGACAGGCGCGTGAAGTGGCGCACCACGTCGAGCTCCGCGAGCTCGGGGAAGTCGGGCACGTCGTCGCGGATCAGGTCGGCGCCGAGCTCGCGCGCGACGTCGACCAGGGGAACGTCGGGATCGTCGATCGGTACGCCCGGGCGACCGGCCCGCGAGGACTCGAACAGGAGCGGCTCGCGAAACACGAGCCCGCTGCGGCCCGGGGCATTCACGACGCCAGCTCGCGCACCAGCGCGTCGATCTGCGCGCGCGTGTTCATCTCGGTGGCGCACACCAGCAAGTGATTCGCGTGCGCGGCCGCGAAGCGGGCCAGCGGCACGCCGGGCTGGAGGCTCCGGGAGCGCGCGCGCTCGAGCTTGCGCGCTAGATCGGGAACCTCGACCACGAACTCGTTGAACACCGGCGCGGAGTAGGGCAGGCGGAGCCCCGCGCGAGTGACTGCTTTGCGCGCGTAGCTCGCGAGCGCGACGTTGATCTCGGCCAGGCGCCGCAGCCCGCGCCGCCCGAGCAGCGCGAGCCAGATCGTGACGCGCAGCGCGCACAGGCCTTGATTCGTGCAGATGTTGCTCGTCGCCTTCTCGCGCCGGATGTGCTGCTCGCGCGTGGTGAGCGTCATGACGAAGGCGCGCTCGCCGCCGGCGTCGACGCTCTCGCCGATCAAGCGGCCCGGCAGCTGGCGCACGAACTTCTCGCGGGCCGCGAGAAAGCCCGCGTACGGGCCGCCGAAGGAGACCGGCAGTCCGAACGACTGCGCGTCGCCGCAGGCGATGTCGCAGCCCAGCTCGCCGGGTGACTTGAGCAGCGCCAGCGCCAGCGCTTCGCCGGTCGCGGCGATCGCGAGCGCGCCCTGCGCGTGCGCGGC
>DATFUE010000448.1:0-2878 GCA_035261165.1 Myxococcota bacterium | reverse complement strand
GAGCGCGCGCAGGAGCCCGCCCTCGCCCGCGAGCTTCGTGCCCGGCGCGACGTGCTGCCACTCCAGCAGGAAGCGCAGCAGGACGCGCGCGCTGACCGGCTCGATCTCGCGCCGCAGTCGCGCCAGGGTGTAGCGGTGGATGCGCGCCAGGAGACTGCGCTCGCAGAACTGCTCGCCGGCGGCGCTGCCCTCGAAGCGCCCGCGCACCGCGATGCCGCGGCCCTCGAGCCGCGCCAGCGACGACTCGACCGCGGGCGCGCCGACACCGATGCGTGTCGCGAGCGCGGCGGCGGTGACCGGCCCGAGCAGCGCCAGATGGCCGCGCAGTGCGAGGTCGAGCGCGCCCTCGGCGTCCGTGACCCGCTTCGCGATCGCCTCGGGCAAGGTGGGCTCGGGCACCAGCGCGAACTCGGGGAAGAGCGCGCGCACCAAGGGCGCGCTCTCGCTCGCGAGCAGGCGCGGCTCGTCGGCGCCGTGCACCCGCGCCGCGCGCCCTGCCGCGAACAGCGCTTCGAGCTGCGAGTCAGCGCACGGCAGGTCCGCGCGTCTCGCGACGACGAGGTCGCAGAGCAGCTCGTGCAGCTCGTCCGCGTCGCGCGGGCCGGGCGCCGCCTCCTCGCGCACCTGCGCGATCGCGGCCGCGTCGAGCCGGACGAGGTCGCGCGCGTCCGCGGGCAGCGCGTGACGCATCGCCACCGCGCGCGTGCGCCGCTCCTCGAGCGGCGCGTCGTCGAGGAACGCATATGGCCGCGCGTTCAGAATCTCGTGCGCGAACGGCGACGGCTCGACCGTGTCGACGCAGCGCATCCGCGCGCTGCCCGACTCGAGCGCCTCGAGCAGTGATACGAGGCCGCGCAGGTCCGCGGCCTCCGTCGTGCAGTCGCGCAGCGTCTGCGCGACGAGCGGATGGTCGGGAATCTCGATCGGGAAGCTGACGTTCTCCTGACACGCGGCCTGCTCCGGAAATGCCGCCGCGAGCAGATCGTCGGCCTGCATGCGCTGGATCGCGAACGGCACGCGACCCTTGCCCCGCGAGCGCAGCACCGCGAGCGAACGCGTCGCGTTCCAGCGCCAGCGCGCGGTGAACATCGGCGAACCGAGCAGCGCCTGCTCGAGCACCTCGCCGACGGTGCGCGAGGAGAGGAAGCGCGGCAGCTGCTCGAGGTCGAAGGTCTGCGGGTTGCCGAGCGACAGCACGATCGCGTCGTCGGTCGCGGCGGCCTGCAGCTCCATGTTGAAGGAGGCGCAGAAGCGCTTGCGCAGCGCGAGCCCGAAGCCGCGGTTGATGCGCCCGCCGTTCGGCGAGTGAATCACGAGCTGCATTCCACCCGCTTCGTCGAAGAAGCGCTCGGCGAGCAGCTCGTTGCAGGTCGGCACGAAGCCGACGGCGCGCTTCTGCGCGTCGACGTAGCGCGCGATCTGGCGCGCGCCCTGCGGCTCGAGCCCGCACTCGGTCTCGAGCCACTCGGTCGCGACTTCCTCCCCCGCGTCGAGCTGCGAGGCGACCTCGGCGCGCAGGTCGGAGACCTCGGCGGACAGCTCGGCGGTGCGCGCGGGCGCCTCGCCGAGCCAGAACGGGATCGAAGGCGGTGCGCCTTGCGCGTCGGTCACGCGCACGATGCCCGACTCGACGCGCCGGATGCGCCAGCTGTGCGTGCCCAGCAGAAACACGTCGCCGGCCATCGACTCGATTGCCCAGTCCTCGTTCACCGTGCCCACGGTGGTGTCGTCGGGATCGAGCACGACTCGGTAGTCGCCGATCTCCGGGATCGCGCCCCCCGACATCAGCGCCGCGATGCGCGCGCCGCGCCGCCCGCGCACGCGCCCGTTCACGAGATCGCGGTGCAGGTAGGCTGCGCGCTTCCCCCTCGGTGTCTCGAAGCCGCTCGCGAGCATCTCGAGCACGGCGTCGAAGTCGGCGCGCGCGAGCGCGCGGTACGGCCAGGCCTCACACACCCGCGTGTAGAGCGCGTCCTCGCTCCAGTCCTCGGTCGCGCACGCGGCCACGATCTGCTGCGCGAGGATGTCGAGCGGCGCCTCCGGGATCGTGATCCGGTCGAGTCGGCCCGCGCGCACCGCGCGCACGACCGCCGCGCACTCGACGAGCTCGTCGCGCGACGTCGGGAACAGCCTCCCCTTGGGGCGCAGGCCGAGCGCGTGACCCGAGCGGCCGATGCGCTGCAGCGCCGTGGCGATGCTGCGCGGCGAACCGATCTGACACACGAGCTCGATCTCGCCGATGTCGATGCCGAGCTCTAGCGACGCGGTCGCCACGAGCGCGCGCAGCTCGCCGGCCTTGAGCCGCGCCTCGACGCGCAGGCGGCGCTCGCGCGAGAGACTCCCGTGGTGCGCGGCGACGTTCTCGGCGCCGATGCGCTCGCCGAGCCGGTGCGCCAGTCGTTCGGCGAGTCGCCGGGTGTTGGTGAAGATCAGCGTGGTGCGATGCGCGGCGGTGTAGCCCGCGAGCACCTCGATCAGGTCGTCCCACTGCTCCTTCGACGCCACGGCGGCGAGGTCCTCGCTCGGCGGCACGTCGATCGCCAGGTCGAGGTCGCGCTGGTGACCGAGGTCGATCACCGTGCACGGCCGCTCGGCCGTGCCGACGAGGAAGCGCGCGATCGCGTCGATCGGGCGCTGCGTGGCGGATAGGCCGATGCGCACCGGCGGCTTCGCCGTGAGCGCGTCCAGACGCGCGAGCGAGAGCGCCAGGTGCGAGCCGCGCTTGTCGCGCGCGAGCGCGTGGATCTCGTCGACGATCACGGTGCTCGCGGTCGAGAGCAGCTTGCGGCTGCGCTCCGAACCGAGCATCACGTAGAGTGACTCCGGCGTGGTCACCAGGATGTGCGGCGCGCGGCGCAGCATGCGCTGCCGCTCCGAC
>DATFUE010000447.1:0-2040 GCA_035261165.1 Myxococcota bacterium | reverse complement strand
GGCACCAGGGCCGCGAAGCCGAGCAGCGCGGCGTTCGAGAGAACGTTCATGCCGGCTCTCACCTGTCTGCCGCTCGCGAAGTCCGGCACCTCGCCTCCGGCGCGCGCGCGCAGTGCGAGATACCCGAGCGCCAGCAGGCCGAAGCACGCGCTCCAGAGAATCGCCTTGCGCGCTCCTTCCGGGCTTCCGGCCCAGCGGAGCCAGGCGACAAGCCCCAACAGCGGCAGATAGCCGAGTGAGCTCTCCTTCGCGAACAGGGCCAGCGCGAACGCGACCGCCGCGAGCGCGGGGCGCGCGGGCCGTTGCGGAGAGAGCGGGCGCAGGAGCAGGAGCCCGCTGGAGCCGGCGAGTGTGCCCAGGGTGAGGGAGATCGTGTCGTTCCCTCCCACAGCGGAGGCCGCGAGCTGCGAGACCGTCACATACAGCCCGCCGAGCACCGCGCCCAGAGGTGAAGCGCCGAACGTGAGCAGCGCGCGCAGCACGAGCAGCGCCAGGCCGACGTGCAGCGCGAGGTTCAGCAGGTGGACCGGCAGCGTGGTGTCGCCCGCCAGCGCCTGTGAGCTCGCGACGAGCGCGAGCTGGATCGGGCGGTAAGTCTCGTACGGCCGCGCCTCGAGGAACGCGCCGGCGATGTGGGAGGCGGGCTTGGCGAGATACAGCTCCCAGTCGTCGGCGAAGAACGCGCCGGTCAGCACCGGGTGGAGCAGGGCGACGCCGAGTGCGCCAAAAGCCAGGCCCCAGCCCCAGAAGAACCCCGCCCCGGGCGTCGCAGACCCGCGCAGATACTCGCGCCGGACGAGCGGGTCGCTGTTCACGCGCGGCAGTCTAAAGCATCGTCCCGCAAAGCAAAACGCGCGCTCGGCGAGTTTTCGCAGCGCGCCCGCTGCGGTATAGTCGCGCCCGCTTTGAGCGACCCCGACGAAATCGACAAGACGCTGGCGAGGCTGCGCGAAGAGGTCGACGCGATCGACAGCCGCATCCTCGAGCTGTTGAATCAGCGCACGGCGCGGACCGTCGAGATCGGCCGCCAGAAGGCGGTCGGCGGGGCGACCCCGTTCGTCCCGGGACGCGAGCTCGAGATCTTCGAGCGACTCGAGCGCGAGGGGCAGGGCCCGTTCCCGAAGTCCGCCATCCGCAAGGTGTTCCGCGAGATCATCTCGGCTTCGATCGCGCTGCAGCGCGGAGTGACGGTCGCGTATCTCGGCCCGCCGGCGACCTATACGCACCAGGCGGCGATCCAGCAGTTCGGGCAGATGGCCGACCTGCGACCCGCGGCCACCACCGACGCGATCTTCGAGCAGGTCGAGTCGGGGCAGGCCGAGTTCGGGGTGGTGCCGGTGGAGAACTCGAACGAAGGGGTGGTGTCTCACACCCTCGACCTGTTCGTCGACTCACCGCTCACGATCGCGGCCGAGGTCCACGTTCCGATCCACCACGACCTGCTCTCGAAGAGCGGCGAGCTGCGCGCGATCCGCGCGGTGCACTCGCACCCGCAGGCGCTGGCCCAGTGCCGCGCCTGGCTCGAGCTGAATCTGCCGAACGTGCCGCAGCAGACCACTCACTCGACCGCGCTGGCCGCGGAGCTGGCGGGACGCAACGACGAGATCGCGGCGATCGCGAGCCCCGTCGCGGCGGAGCTGTACGGGCTGCGCGTGGTGCACTCCGGCATCGAGGATCGGGTCGACAACACGACCCGCTTTCTGGTCATCTCGGTCCGGCCGCCGCGGCGCAGCTCGCGCGACATCACGTCCATCCTGTTCTCGATCAAGCGCGATCAGGTGGGCGCGCTGTACAAGGCGCTCGAGCCGTTCTTCGAGAACGCGGTGAACCTGACGCGCATCGAGTCGCGGCCCACGCGCGTGCGCGCCTGGGAGTACGTCTTCTTCTGCGACTTCGAGGGTCACATCGACGACACGAAGGTCGCCGCGGCGATCGCCCAGCTCCGCCCGCGCTGTGACTTCGTGAAGGTGCTCGGCAGCTACCCCGAGGCGGAGGGCGCGCGGTGAAGCTGCGCGAGCTCGTGAACCCGCACGTGCGCGA
>DATFUE010000446.1:0-3262 GCA_035261165.1 Myxococcota bacterium | reverse complement strand
GCGGCTCCGCCTTCGGCCTTCCGCTCCGCGAGGCGGATCGACATGATGCGCGTGGGCTCGGTCGAGATCGCGATGAACAGGTCCCAGGGCGTCGCCCCGGGGCGCGTGCGCTGGTAGGTCGCGAGCACGCGCTCGAGCTTGTCGCCCAGCATCGGCTTGAGTCGCCGGCGGAGATCCTGCTCGCTGAGCGTGCGCCGCCTCGGGTCCGCCGCCACGAACATCGCCGCCTCGTCGAGGTTCGTGCCGATCATCAGCGGCACGGCGGCCGCGCTCGGCGCCGCGATCGGATGGAACGGATGACTCGGCAGGTGAGTTCCGTCGACGACCGGCGAGAGACGGAACATCGCGGGAGTTCCCAGCAAGAACGGCCCGGTGCCCGGCGGGCTCGGCGGCAGCGAGTTGACCGCGGCAAAGATCTGCTCGGGAGGGAGCTGCTGCAGCTTGCGCGCGTCCCGCACCGGGATCTCGAGCTTCGCGAGGATCTGCTCGGTGAACTCCTGGGCCGCCGCGCGCTCGATGCCCGTGAGTCCGGGCCCGCTCTGAATCACCGCTCGGTGGAAGAGACCCTTCGCGGCGGGCAGCCCGAGCATCGTGCTCACCTTCGCGCCACCACCCGACTCACCGAAGATCGTGACGTTGCTCGCGTCGCCGCCGAAGGCCGCTGCGTTGTCGCGCACCCACTCGAGCGCGAGTACCGCGTCGAGCAGGCCGGCGACGCCCGAGCCCGAGAACTCCTCGCCCAGCGCGTCCGCGAGGTGCAGGTAGCCGAACGCGTTCAAGCGGTGATTGATCGTGATGACCACGGCGTCGCCCCGGCGCGCGAGGTTCGCGCCGTCGTACCAAGGCTCCGAGCCGGCGCCCGCAAGAAAGCCGCGGCCGTGGAGCCAGAGCATCACCGGACGCCGGCTGCCGTCGCGGAGCCCCGGGGTCCAGACGTTCAGCACGAGACAATCCTCGCTCTGCGGCAGATAGCGCACGCTCCCGATGACTCGCGCGTCCGACTGCGCGGGATCAACGAGCGAGCCTTGCTGCGGGCAGATCGATCCGAACTCGGTCGCGTCGCGCACGCCGCCCCACGGCACGCGCGCCAGCGGCGGCTTGAAGCGCCGCTCGCCCCCGGTCGCCTCGCCGTAGGGCACCCCGGCGAAGCGGTGAATCCCGCGCTCGGTGATTCCGCGCAGCCTGCCTGCGCTCGTCTCGACGACCGGCTCACTCATGACTGCACGTCCTCCGTGCAGCGCATGGTATCAGCCCGCGTCGCGCGCCTTCCAGGAGAGCTCCCAGACACATGAGACCGCGCCGATCACGCGACACTTGGTGTGGTGCACATGGACGTCCTCGAAGCCGAGGATCGACATGCGCTCCGCCTGGTAGCCGGTGAACGTGTCGCAGATCTCGCGGGTGGGCAGCGCGAAGTTCAGGAGTTCGACGACCGCATGGCCCGCGTCGCGCTCCACGACCCGCAGCTCGCCCGTGTCGTACATCGACGAGAGCAAACTGAACGCCGCCTTGCGGTCGGCGTTCTTGCTGAAGCGGCTGTAGGTGCCCTCCATGTGCGCGCGGGCCGCGTCGCGGCCCATCTTCTCGCAGGGATTCCCGCGGCCGCCGCCGCTCTTCATCATCGCGCGCAGGATCTCTGCGTAGTCCTCGAGCGGGTACCACGACGCGAGCACGATGCGCTGCTCGAGGTAGTGCGCGAGCTTCGCGGGCAGGGACGACTTTCCGCGCCCACCTTGCGCCTGGAGCGCCTTCACTGCCTCGACGACGACCGTTCCCTTGGCGTGAGCCATGACCGGCCGATCGGAAGACGAACCGATCGGCTTGAGATCGCTGCGAGCAGTTCACCGTCGAGCGCGCCGGCGTGACTGGTAGCGCACGGCATTTTCCTCGACGCGATACCATGCCCGCACCATGACCGCAGCCAACCCCGAACCCGATCTGTTCGCGGCCGACGACCTGGCGGACTTCGAGCGCCGGGATGTGACTCTCCTGGGCAAGACGAAGCTCGTGTTCGTCGCGGGCCGAGGTCCTGCGGTGATCGTGATGTCGGAGATGCCGGGCATCTACGCGGCCGTCTCGCGCTTCGCGCGCATGGTTCGGGACGCCGGCTTCACGGTCTGGATGCCGCAGCTCTTCGGCGTTCCCGGGCACCCGCCGACGCTGGCCTACGGGCTGCGCAGCATGGTGATGGGCTGCATCAGCCGGGAGTTCCGCGCGTTCGCCGCGAACGAGTCGAGCCCAGTCACCGTGTGGCTGCGCGCGCTCGCCGCGCACGTGCACCCGCTCTGCGGCGGAAAGGGCGTCGGGGCGATCGGCGTGTGTTTCACCGGGAACTTCGCGCTCTCGATGATGCTCGAGCCCGCGATGCTCGCGCCCGTTCTCTCGCAGCCGTCGCTGCCGCTGTTCCGCGCCGGCGGCATGCACATCTCTCCTGGCGAGCTCGAGCAGGTGAAGAAGCGCCTCGAGCGCGACGACCTCACCGTGCGCGCCTACCGCTTCGAGGGCGACCCTTTCTGCAAGGCGGCGCGCTTCGAAGCCTACCAGCAGGCGCTCGGCCCGCGCTTCGAGGCGCGCGTGCTGCCCAAATCCGCCGCGCGCACGGGCACCCCCATGCCGCCGCACAGCGTGGTCACCATGCACCTGATCGATCGCGCCGGCGAGCCGACCCGCGCCGCCGTGGACGAGATACTCGCGTTCTTCGCCGAGCGCCTGCGGGCCGCCTCGTGAGTCCGTGGCTTCGTGGGGCGCTGCTCGCTTCGGCCGTCTCGCTGGCGCTCGCCGCCGTACCGGCCGGCGCCCAGGAGACGGTCTCGACGACGGAGGGACCGGTTCGCGGCGTGCTCGACCCGGCGACGGGCGTCTGGGAGTACCGCGGCATCCCGTTCGCGGCGCCGCCGCTCGGCGACCTGCGCTTCGCGCGCCCCGCGCCGCCCGGCGGACACACGGATGTGTTGGCGGCGCAGTCCTTTCCGAACGCGTGTCCGCAGATCGCGGGCGCTCTGCCGGACGACTGCTCGGCGGGCGCGCCGGCCGGCAGCCTCGTCGGGAATGAGAACTGTCTGGCGCTGAACGTGTTCGCGCCGCCGCCGGCGGCCCAGCCCCGACCCGTCATGGTGTTCATCCACGGCGGCGCCTACACGGCGGGCTGCGCGCGGACCTCGCAGGCGGTGCTCGCGGCGGCGGGCGGGGTCGTCCTGGTGACCCTGCAGTACCGGCTCGGCGTGCTCGGCTTCCTGTCGTCCGAAGAGACGGCGGGCGCGGA
>DATFUE010000445.1:0-5001 GCA_035261165.1 Myxococcota bacterium | reverse complement strand
ACGAGCGCCAGGGTCGGCAGCTGCCCCGTGAACGCGGTCCAGAAGGTCAACGAGGGGACGTTGCTCGCGATCGCGAGCCGTCGTCCCCTCGCTCGCTCCGCCTCGTCGAGGGGCGGGGCGGGAGTGTGAGTCAGCGAGGTCACGGGCGGCTCCGCAAGCAAAGCGCGCAGCGAGGCGCAGCCGAGCGAAGACGCCCAGGCGCGCGGCCGCCCCCGACATCGGCCCGCGGGCCGATGTCCCGCGGGGGCCGGTCAGCGTCTTTTCGACGCGGCGCTGGCTTGGTATTCCTCGATCAAGGTCTTCTGGATCTCGGCGGGCACCGCCTGGTACTTCGCGAACTCTAGCGTGAACTCCGCCTTGCCCTGACTGCAGGAACGCAGGTCGGTGGCGAAGCCGAACATCTCGGCGAGGGGCACCTCGGCCTCGACCTGGCTGAAGCCGTCGAGGTCCGTCGAGCCGACGATCATGCCGCGGCGCTGCATGATCACCTTGATGTACGCGCCCTGGTAGTCACTCGGTCCCTCGACCTCGAGCTTCATGATGGGCTCGAGGATCACGGGCTTGGCCTGCGGGTACGCCTCGCGGAACGCGAAGCGCGCCGCCACCTGGAAGGCCAGATCGGACGAATCGACCGCGTGCGACTGGCCGTCGTTCAGCACCACGCGCACGCCGAGTACCGGCGCGCCGATCAGGTCGCCCTTCACGAGCGCGGAGGTGAAGCCCTTCTCGCACGCGGCGATGAACTCGCGCGGGATCGAGCCGCCGCGGACCTCGTCCACGAACTCGAACTCGTCGGAGTTCGAGATCGGCTCGATGTAGCCGCCCACCTTGGCGTACTGGCCCGAGCCGCCGGTCTGCTTCTTGTGCGTGTACATGAAGTCGGCGCGGCGCGAGATGCACTCGCGGTACGCGACGCGCGGCGCGCCGGTCTCGACCTCGGTCCCGTACTCGCGCTTCATGCGCTCGACGTACACGTCCAGGTGCAGCTCTCCCATGCCGGCGATGAGTGTCTCGTTCGAGTCCTCGTCGACGGTGGTGCGGAACGTGGGATCCTCGCGCATGAAGCGGGCCAACGCCTTGCTCATGTTGTCGAGCATCTTGTTGTCTTTGGGCTTGATCGCGAGCGAGATGACCGGCTTGGGCACGAACATGCTCGACATCGCGACGTTGTAGCCCTGCGCGGTGAAGGTATCGCCGGACGCGCACTCGATGCCGAAGAGCGCGACGATGTCGCCCGCCGTAGCGCGGTCGATGTCCTCCATCTTGTCCGCGTGCATGCGCACGAGGCGGCCGACCTTGTGCTTCTTCTTGGTGCGCGCGTTGATGATCGACGAGCCCTTCTCGATCGTGCCCTGGTACACGCGGATGTAGGTCAGCTGGCCGTAGCGGCCGTCGTCCAGCTTGAAGGCCAGCGCCACCAGCGGCTTGTCCGGGTCGGCGACGATTTCGATCTCGGCCTCGTCGTGGTCGAGGTCCACGCCCTTGTTCTTCACCTCGTTCGGCGCGGGCAGGAAGAGAGTCACTGCGTCGAGCAGCTTCTGCACGCCCTTGTTCTTGTACGCCGAGCCCATGAAGACGGGGGTCAGCTCGAGCGAGAGCACGCCCTCGCGCACCGCCGCGATGATCTGCTCCTCGGTCGGATGGCCCTCGAGGATGGCTTCCATGAGCTCCTCGGAGAACATCGAGACGGCGTCGAGCATCTTCTCGCGCGCCGCCGCGGCGTCGGCCGCGAGCTCGGCGGGGATCGGCTTCTCGACGACGTCGACGCCCATCTCGCCTTCGAAGTAGTTCGCCTTCATCTTGATCAGGTCGACGACGCCCTGATGGCGGTCCTCGTGACCGATCGGGATCTGCATCATCACCGCGTTGTGCTTCAGCTTCTCGCGCAGCTGCTCGACGACGCGAAACGCGTTCGCGCCGGAGCGGTCGAGCTTGTTGATGAAGGCCAGGCGCGGGACGTTGTAGCGGCGCATCTGGCGGTCGACGGTCATCGACTGCGACTGCACGCCGGCGACGCCGCAGAGCACGAGGATCGCCCCGTCGAGCACGCGCAGGCTGCGCTCGACCTCGATCGTGAAGTCCACGTGCCCGGGGGTGTCGATGATGTTGATCTGGTGGCCGGCCCACTCGCAGTGAGTCGCCGCGGACTGGATCGTGATGCCGCGCTCGCGCTCGAGGTCCATCGAGTCCATGGTCGCGCCCACGTCGTCCTTGCCGCGCACCTCGTGCATCTGGTGAATGCGGCCGGTGTAGAAGAGGATCCGCTCGGTCAAGGTGGTCTTGCCCGAGTCGATGTGCGCGCTGATCCCGATGTTGCGAATGAGCGAGAGATCGTTGGACATGGTCATGGGCTCCTCGAGTCCCGGCTGCGGTTCACGGCGTACGGGGCTGAAAAATGGTCGCGCAGCATAGCTTGAAAGCACTGCCCGCGCTCGGACTTTGCCCGCTTCGGCTCGGCCTTCCGGGCGCTTGACCGGCGAATTGCGGCTCCGCGAAGGCCGCAAGTTCTATTGCCTTTCAGCCCCAAGGCAAGGCCCTCATGGAAGGGGAGAGGCTGACCGGAAGGGCAGGCCGCGAGCTTCAGCCCCCTTGCGGCCCTGGCCGCCGTCCCTCGCCGCGCTCCGGCGCCCGTAGCCACACGGGCGCGGGCGCGCCGCCGAGCCAGCCCGGCGCCCACCAGTTCCACTTGCCCAGGAGCTGCATCGTGGCGGGCACGAGCAACGCGCGAACCAAGGTGACGTCGAGCGCGATCGCGGCGGCCATGCCGACACCGATCTGTTTCACGTAGACCAGGTCGCCGGCGGCGAACGCGCCGATCACGACTAGCAGGATCAGCGCTGCGCTGGTGATGATTCGGCCGGTGTGCGCGAGGCCGAAGATCACGCTGGCCTGGTTGTCTTGGGTGCGCTGCCACTCCTCGCGGATGCGCGAGAGCAGAAACACCTCGTAGTCCATCGAGAGACCGAACACGACCGCGAACATCACCAGCGGGATGCTCGGGTCGATGCCGTCGAGCGGCTCGAAGCGCAGGAGCTTCGAGAAGTGACCGTCCTGGAACACCCAGACGAGCAGCCCGTAGCTCGCGCCCAGCGAGAGCACGTTCATCAGGATCGCCTTGATCGGCACGAGCACCGAGCGGAAGGCGAAGAGCAGCATGACGAAGTTCCAGGCGATGACGAGCACCGCCGCCACGCGGCCGTATTCGCGCAGAGTGAGTTTCAGGTCGACCATCTGCGCGGTCGCGCCGCCGATCTTCATGTCGAGGCCGGAGTGCGGGACGTCGCGCACCGCCTCCAGCGCTTCGGCCGCGGCCGCCGAGCGCCAGGAGTTCGCGCCGGTCGCGACGAGCAGCGAGCGGTCGGCGTGGGTCATCCGCGCGAGGCGCGAGGCAGCGGGCTCCGCCGCGGCGGCCCTCGCCAGCGCTTCTCGGCTGAGCGCATCGGGGTCGAGCGTGTCGAACGGGGTGCGCATGACCTTCACGCCGTCGACCGCGGCGACGCGCGCCGCGTAGGCGCGCAGCAGCCGCAGGTTCCGCGGCTCGAGCGGTGCGCCTGCGGTCTCCACGACCACCTGCATCGCCGAGGCGCCGCCGGGATCGAAGCGGCCCGCGTCGGCGAGCGCCTCGTCGACCCGCCGCACCTCGGAGCCGCTCGGAAAGATGCGCGCGTCGGGCAAGACGCTGCGCATGCGCAGCACCGGGCTCGCCGTCGCCAGGAGCAGGGCCGTCGAGACCAGGGCCGTCGCGACCGGACGGCGCATCGACAGCTTCCCGATGCGGACCCAGAACGGGCTCGAGCCACCCTTCTCCGGCACCCGGCCGAGCGACCAGCGATTCACGTTGGGCCCGAGCCACGCCAGGAGCGCCGGCAGCAGCAGCAACGCCCCGGACAGCGCGGTCGCCGCCGCGAGCACGCCGCCGAGCGCGACGCTGCGCAGGATCGCGACGGGAACGCCGAGTAACACGATCAGACTCACCATCACCGCGAGCCCCGAGACGAACACCGCGCGGCCGGCCGTGTCCAACGCGGTGATCACCGCGACCCGCGGCGAGTGACCGCGGGCGAGCTCCTCGCGGAAGCGCTGCACCATCAGCAGTGAGTAGTCGATCGAGAGACCGAGCCCGAGGAACGCGGCCACGTTCAGCGCGAAGATCGCGATCTCGGTGAAGTTCGAGCCGAAGCGGACGATCGCGGCGGAGCTGGCGAGCGCGAACGCGCCGATCGCGATCGGCAAGAGCGCCGCCACGACGCCGCGGAAGAACAGCAGCGTGAGCACGGCGGCGATCGGGAGGGCGATCTTCTCCGCGGCGGCGATGTCGGCGGTCGCGATCCTCTGCGCCGCGAGCGAAGCCGCCACGTGGCCGCCGATCGACACCTCGATCGGCGCCTGCACGTCTCGCAGCTGTGACTCGATGAGCGGCAGCGTCCGCAGCTTGTCGGCGTTCGTGCCTGCGAGCGAGACGATCACCAGCGCCTCGTGACCGTCGCGCGAGACCAGATCCGACTCCGCCGTGTCGAAGTACGACGAGGTGCCGACCACGCCCGGAGTCGCGAGCAGCCCGCCGGTGAGGTCGAGGATCCACGATCCGAAGTGCACGTTGCGCACGTCCGCGCGCGGATCGCGGTACAGCGCGAGCACGTCGGCGGAGCCGATCCCGAAGTGACTCTCCGCTTCCTTCACGGCGAGGTCTGACTCGCTGCCCGGCACCTCGAAGCCGCCCGCCGGAAGATGCTCGGCGGCGGACGCCCCATAGACCGCGGCAATCGCGAGCAGCAGCGCGAATGCCGCCAGCACCGCGCGCGGCCGATCGGAGATCCACGCTCCGAGTCTCGCGAGCGGGGAGTCGAGCGAGGCCTCTGCGCGCATGCCGACAGAATGGCGTTTGTGCATCGCGCCCGCAGCCCCAACACGGCGCTGATGTTGCTTGGCCATGAAGAAATCATGCAGATCTGCGCAGCGGGCTCTCGGCCAGCGGGCTCTTCAACCTGTTCACCGTCGAGC
>DATFUE010000444.1:0-3629 GCA_035261165.1 Myxococcota bacterium | reverse complement strand
GGCGGCGAGCTCGAGGGCGCGGAGGTCGTCGAGATCCGCGGCGACGCCGTGCTGCTGCGCCGCGGCGGGCAGATCGAGACGTTGCGCCTGGCGTCGCCGAGTCTGCCAGCCGGCCACTCGGTCTCGAGCGTGCCCGCGAGTCCCGCCGACGTCCAGGACGCCGACTCGCGGCGCTGCTCGCCGCGGCGTTCGCGCTCGCCCCGAGTCACCCGGCGGGCGCCGCCGAGTCACGTCTGCTCGGCACCGTCGTCTCCTCGGACGCCGCGCGCTCGCTGGCGGCGATCGACCAGCGCGGCGTGACCCGCGTCCTGCGCACCGGCGGCGAGCTCGAGGGCGCGGAGGTCGTCGAGATCCGCGGCGACGCCGTGCTGCTGCGCCGCGGCGGGCAGATCGAGACGTTGCGCCTGGCGTCGCCGAGTCTGCCCGGCGGCCATTCGGTCTCGAGCGTGCCCGCGAGCCCCGCCGACGTCCAGGACGCCGACTCGCGCAATGCCCGCGATTCCGGACGCGCCGCCCGCGCGCCGCGCCCGACTCCAGCCGCGCGCCGCGCCTCGCGTCAGGCCGCGCGCGCCCCGTCTGCGCCGGCGCCCGCCGTCAGGCCGAGCGAGGCGGACGTCGCGCGCAGCAACGACGAGCTCCTGGCCAATCTCGCCGCGCAGGCGCGCTTCGCGCCCGTGATGGACAACGACGGCAAACTGCGCGGCATCGCGGTCATGAACGTCCTGTCCGACAGCCTCCTCGAGCGCCTCGGCCTGCGCAGCGACGACGTGCTCACGGCGATCCAGGGCGTGCCGATCGACAGCAGCGGCCGCGCCATGAATGTCGCGCGCGGTCTCTCCTGGTCGCAGCCCGTGAAGCTCGACGTCGAGCGCGGCGGCCTGGCCAAGGTGGTCATGATCGACCCGCGTTCAGTGAAGGGCCGCTGAGCTCCGCCGATACGCAACGGTGTAGGGGAGACACTGGAATGTGGAGGGGCATCACGCCGCAGCTGCCGGTGGCGGACGTGGCGGCGTCGCAGGCCTGGTACCGCGACGTGCTGGGGCTCGAGATCGCCTGGACCCGGGGCGAGAGCTTCGGCGCGGTGCGCGCGCGCAACGTCGAGCTGTTTCTCGCCAAGTCCGACGGGCCCCACGCGCCCGCGACCTGCTGCGTGCTCGTCGACGACGCCGACTTCGCCTACGCGCTGTGCCGCGAGAGGAACGCCGCGATCGCCGAGCCGATCGCCTCGACCCCCTGGGGCACCCGCGAGTTCGCGCTCCGCGACCCCGACGGCCACCTGCTGCGCATCGGTCACTCGATCCGGCGCTAGGCCGCGCGCATGCTCGGTGTCCCGAGTGACCCGGTGATCCGGCCCTCTGCGTCCATGCGCACGTTCGGCAGGCCGAGGCCGTCGAGGAAACGCGCTCCGCCGCGCGCGCCTTTGAGCAGCGCGATGGTGGTGGCGGTGCCGGCGACGAGACACTGCGGGGCGACGACGCTCGCGCTGCGCAGGCCAGTCACCGGCCAGCCGGTGCGCGGGTCGAGGATGTGCGTGTAGCGCACGCCGCCGATGATCATGCAGCGCTCGTAGTCGCCGCTGGTGGCGAGGCCGGCGCCGAACAGCGGAATGCTCGCCATCGGGCGTTCGGGCGCGCGCGGGTCGCGGATACCGGCGATCCACGGGCGGCCGTCCGGGTGCGGGCCGATCGCGCGCAGGTCGCCGCCCAGGTCGACCATGCCCGAGCGCACGCCGCGCGCGCGACACAGCTCGGTGGCGCAGTCGACGGCGTACTCCTTGCCGAAGCCGCCGAAGTCGAGCTCCATCCCGGCCACGGGCAGCACGATCCGCGGCCGCGTCCAGCGCACCCGCGACCAACCGACGCGGCCGAGCGCCTCGGTCACCTCGGCCCGGGACGGCACGCGCCCCGACGCGAAGTTCCACACGCGGCGCAGACTGCCCGACGTGATGTCGAAGAGTCCATCGCTCTGCTCGTGAGCGGTATCCGCGTAGTCGAGCAGGCTCGCGGTCTCGTCGTCGACCAGGAGCCCGGCCGGATCGCCGGCGCTGCGGTTGATCGCCGCGACCACGCTGTCGTCGCGGTAGCGCGAGTACTTGCGCTCGAGGCCGAGCACGAGCTGCACCGCGGCGTCGGCGACCGCGTCGATCTCGGCGCGCGAGTCACCGTAGAGGTGCAGCTCGCAGGGGCTGCCCATGGCGCGAAACGGGTAGCGCCCGAGCAACGCCGCTCCTAGAACACGACGCTGAGCCCGGCGCTCAGCACGGTGAAGTTCACCAGGCCGGGCGCGGGAACCGAGACGCCCTGGAGCGAGAGGTCACCGCTGGACAGGTAGCGCTCGACCGACAGGTTCGCGCGCCACTCGATGTCGCGGAACCAGGGTGTGTGGAACGCGTACTCGCCCTTCACGCCGAAGGAGAGCGCGCCGTAGGCCGACAGCCGGTAGTCACTCGTCATCTCGGGCTGCGGCTGCTGATTGAGGCGCAGATACGGAAGGTAGAAGTCCGCGGCGGTCTGCGAGTAGTAGCGCACGTGCGGCGCGATCTGGATCGCGTCGCCGAAGTTCTGGTACCAGTCGAGCTCCGCCATGTGCGAGCTCACGCCCCAGGTGTCGATGTA
This sequence comes from Myxococcota bacterium, assembly GCA_035261165.1. Taxonomy (GTDB): domain Bacteria; phylum Myxococcota_A; class UBA9160; order SZUA-336; family SZUA-336; genus VGRW01. Next base: position 1,014 of record DATFUE010000444.1, on the reverse strand, counting down.
GTACTGATAACTCAGGTGGAACGTCGACTCCGTCTCCTCGACGTGCCGGTTGTAGCGCACGAGGAACGCGAACTGGTGGCGCGCCCCTCCGCGGTCGTCGTTGAAGAAGCGGTTGCCGACGCCGAAGACCTCCTTGTACGGATCGCTGAGATAGCCCTTGCTCCAGTTGTACGTGAAGCTGCCTTGGATCAGCGAGCGGCGATTGATCACCTGGCCCAGGCCGACGAAGCCGGAGTAACTCTGCTTCGACTCCTGCTTGGGGCGCAGCGTGTAGAGATCCGAATCGGTCGGGGTGAGCTGATCGAACGAGAGCCCGAGCCCGCCGGACAGCGTCGTGTTCTTCTCGTTGAAGTGGAGCTCGCCGTCGGTGCCGACGTTCATCGCGTTGTAGTCGTTCTCGCTCGAGTAACCGCCGCCGAAGCCGAGGCGACCGTTGTCGGTGTAGTAGTTCGCGTGCAAGCCGAGATCGTTGCGCGTGTCCTTGATCGTGGCACCGGACATGATCTGGATCGGGGTCTTCGCCGCATCCCGCGTGTTGTACCAGGGGCTCGCGCCGCTCATCGTCTCGTGCGTCAACTGCATCGACATGTCGAACCAGTCCGTGATCGGCGCCGCCAGCGAGAGCTGCTGGGTCGAGACCGAGTAGCGGTTGCGCTCCCCGCCGGGGATCGTCTTCGACGACTCGAGCTTGTCTTCCGAGTAGGTCGAGAAGCTGTACGACGTCTCGACGTGGTCGATCGCCGTGTCCGCCGAGGCCTTGCCGGCCGCACCGAGCAGCGCGAGCGCGCTCGATGTCAGTGCGCGCAGCGTCGCGCGCTCCCGCCGCCGCTCCCTGCGAGAGCGTCTCATCTCACCCCTCCGTAGGCCGCAGGGCCCAGAAACCTAGTTACAGCCGCAGCCGCCGCCCCCGGCGCTCCCGCCGGGCATGGTGGCTTCCTTGCTGAAGAACGTGTGAGTGCGGCGCGCCGCTTCGAGCTCGTCGGGGTCCCACGCCATGTCGTGGCGCGCGAGCAC
>DATFUE010000443.1:0-2387 GCA_035261165.1 Myxococcota bacterium | reverse complement strand
GGCGAGCCATATCTCCTGCCGCTCCGCGAGCTGGCAGGCCTGGTGGCGGACGCACGCATGGTCGGCGTTCCGACCCCGTTGGCGGAGTTTCTCGGAGTCATCGGCATCCGCGGCGTCGTCGTCCCCGTGTACGACCTCGGCGCGATCCTGCGCCAGGGAAGCGCCGAGCGCACGAGCTGGATCGTGCTGACGGCGCGCGGCCGGATCGGCCTCGCGTTCGATGCCTTCGACGGGCAGCGCCGCGTGCCGAGCGGTGAGCTGCACGCAGCCTCGAACGACTCCGCGTCGCGCGCCTGCGTGCGCGGCGCAGTGCAGCTCGGCGAGACACTGGTTTCCATCGTCGACGTGCCCGCCGTAGTCGACGCCATCGAGCGACGCGTCCGTGAAGCGACGCGCCGCGAGGAGCCTTGAAATGTGGACGTTCGGAAGGAAGTTGGCCGCCGGGTTCGCGCTGTCGTGGATCCTGCTGCTGCTCGTGGGGGCGGCGTCGTACCGCGGGATCCAGTCTCTCGTGGAGACGAGCCGCTGGGTCACTCACACGTACGCCGTCCTCGACCAGATGGCCAAGGTGACGAATCTCATCGTCGAAGCGGAGAGCATGCAGCGCCTCTACTTGCTCACCGGCGAGCTTCACTATCTCGAGCCCTCCGCGGGCGCCTCGGAGCACATCGCTGCGCAGCTCGCCGACCTGCGCCAACTCACCGCCGACAATCCGAGTCAGCTGGAACGGATCGCCCAGGCCGAGCCGGTCATCGCCCAGAAGCTCGCGTGGATGGTGCGGACCACCGCTGCGCGGCGCGGATCCGGCCTCGAAGCGGCCGCAAATCTGGTCCGAAGCGGCGAGGGGGAGCGCCTGATGGGAGAGGTGGGGCGCGTACTCGCGAGCATTGAGCGGGAGGAGCGCGACCTCCTGGTGGTGCGCGATCGCGAGGTGGCAGACGCCTCGAGTACGACGCGGGCGCTGATCGTCGGTGGGACGCTCGTGTGTCTGGCTCTGATCAGCGTCGCCGGGCTCCTGATCACGCGTGGCGTCACGCAGTCGGTGGGCTCTGCGATCCAGAACCTGGAGAGCTCGTCCGCCGAGCTGCAAGCCGCGGCGAATCAGCAGGTGACTGGCGCCAAGGAGCAGGTCACGGCGATGAGCGAGATCAGCACGACCATCAGCGAGTTCCTGGCGACGTCGCGGCAGATCGCGGAGAGCGCGGTGCGCATCGCGGGCATCGCAGGCGCGACGTCGCGCTCGGCGAGCGCGGGCGAGACGACGGTCGACGGAGCACACGCGTCGATCGCCGCGATTCGCGAGCAGGTCGACCTGGTGGTCGAGCACATGCTCGATCTCGGCAAGAAGTCGCAGCAGATCGGCGCGGTGCTCGAGATCGTGTCCGAGCTCGCAGAGCAGACGAACATTCTTGCCATCAACGCGACGATCGAAGCGGCCGGCGCGGGCGAAGCGGGCTCGCGCTTCGCGGTCGTGGCCGACGAGATCCGCAAGCTCGCCGATCGCGTGGCCGGCTCGACGAAGGAGATCCGCGGGCTGATCGAAGACGTGCGCAGCGCCGTGAACACGACGGTGATGGCGACGGAGGGCGGCTCGAAGGCCGTGGATGTCGGCTCGCGGCAGTTCGCCGACGTGGCGACCGCGTTCCGGCAGATCGCCGGCCTGGTGGTCACGACCACCGAGGCCGCGCGCGAGATCGAGCTCTCGACGAAGCAGCAGTCGAGCGCCGTGGAGCAGGTGAATCTCGCGATCACGAGCGTGGCCCAAGCCACGCGCGAGAGCGAGGCGAGCTCGGGCGAGGTGCTGCAGACCGCGTCGCAGATCGTGCGCCTCTCGAGGGCCCTCTTGCGGCTGATTCAGCCGGGCGCGGCGGCCTGAAGGTGGACCGCGACCTCTACAAGTATTTCCGCGTCGAGGCGCGGGAGCTCTGCGAGCTGCTCGGACAGGGCGCGCTCGATCTCGAGCGCGAGCCGCTGCCCGACGATCTCGTTTCGAAGCTGCTGCGCTTCGCGCACACCCTGAAGGGCGCGGCGCGCGTGATGAAGCATCCCGGGATCGCCGACCTCGCGCACGCGGTCGAGGGCGTCCTGGAGCCGCTGCGCGAACGGAAGTCGGGGGCGCCGCGCGAGATCGTCGACGCGATGCTGCAGCTCGTGGACGAGATCGGCGCGCACGTCGCGCAGCTCACGCCGGCGCCCGAGCCGAATTCGAGCCCGAGCGCGAGCCCGGGCGAGAAGCGCGCGCACCCGGACGAGTCAGTTCACGCCCCACGCCCCGAGACCGTGGATCTCGACGCCCTGCAGAACAGCATCGCCGAAGCGAGCGTTCAGCTCGGTGCCGTGCGTGGCTCGATCGGCTCGCTCGAGCGCGCGCGGCACGTCGTGGACCT
>DATFUE010000442.1:0-4969 GCA_035261165.1 Myxococcota bacterium | reverse complement strand
CGACCACCGAGACCAAGCGCATCGGCTCGGGCTGCTCGGGCACGACCGACGCGCGCGGCCTCGCGTTCTGCACGGTGAAGCCGGGCGCCGCCGGGCAGCTGGTGCTGGTCGCGCGCGCGAAGGACGATGGCGGCCGCGAGGCGATCTCCTCGACCAGCGTCTGGGTGGTGGGCGGCGACGAGTGGTGGTTCGAGCCGGCCAACCACGACCGCATCGATCTCGTCCCGGAAAAGAAACGCTACGAGCCCGGCGAGACCGCGCGCTTCCAGGTGCGCATGCCCTTCCGCAAGGCGACGGTGCTCGTGACCATCGAGCGCGAGGGCGTGATCGACCAAAAGGTGGTCGAGCTGGAGGGCGCCTCGCCGGTGATCGAGCTGCCGATTGCGGGCAGCTACGGGCCCAACGTCTATGTGTCTGCGCTCGCGGTGCGCGGCCGAGTGGATCCCGAGGCGCCCGGGCCGTACGCGTGGCTGAAGCGCTGGTTCTACCAGATCGCGCATTTCTTCGGTCTGGTCGACGAGGTGCCGCCCGAGCGCGACACGCGGCCCACCGCGCTCGTCGACCTCAGCAGACCCGCGTACAAGCTCGGCCTCGCGGAGATCAAGGTGGGACGCCGCGACTACGAGCTGAAAGTGAAGGTGATGCCTGCGAAGGCGGTGCTGCGCGCGCGCGACACGGTGCGCGTCACGATCGAGGTCGCGGACCCCGCCGGCAAGCCCGCCATGAACGCCGAAGTCGCGCTCGCGGCGGTCGACGAAGGGCTGCTCGAGCTGAAGGCGAACGACTCCTGGGACATCCTCGAGGGCTTCATGGGCCAGCGGCCCGAGGAGGTCGTCACCTCGACCGCGCAGGGGCAGGTGATCGGCAAGCGCCACTTCGGGCGCAAGGCGCTGCCGCCGGGGGGAGGCGGAGGCGCAAGCGGCAAGGCGGGCGCGCGCGAGCTGTTCGACACGCTGCTTCTCTGGAAGGGCCGCGTGGCGCTCGACGGCGCGGGGCGCGCGACGGTCGACGTCCCGATGAACGATTCGCTCTCGTCGTTTCGCATCGTCGCGGTGGCGCACGCGGGCGCGGCGCGCTTCGGCGCGGGCGCGGCCACCGTGAGGACGACCCAGGACCTGATGCTGCTCTCGGGCCTGCCGCCGCTCGTGCGCGAAGGCGACCAGTTCACCGCGCTGTTCACCGCGCGGAACACGACCGCGCAAGCCCTGGCGACGGAGATCGCCTGGACTATGAACGGCCAGGGCGGCAAGGAAAACCTGAGCCTCGCGGCGGGCGAGACGAAAACCGTGGGCATTCCGGTGCGCGTGCCGCTCGAGGTCGCGCGGCTCGACTGGGAGGTCGCCGCGAAATCGGGCGCGGCGAGCGACCGCCTGCGCGTCGCGCAGAAAGTGATCGCCGTGCACCCGGTGCGCGTCTATCAGGCGACGCTTGCCCAGCTCGACCAGCCGCTAGTCGTCCCCGTCGAGCGTCCCGCCGACGCGGTGCCGGGCAGGGGCGGCGTGCGCGTCGAGGTGATGAGCACGCTCGCGGGGGAGCTCGCGCCGGTCTACGAGTTCTTCGAGCGCTATCCCTACACTTGCTACGAGCAACGCGTGTCCAAGGCGATCGTGCTCGCGGACGAGGCGATGTGGAAATCCGTGACGGCGAGCCTGCCTGCGCACCTGGACCACGACGGCCTCGTGAAATATTTCCCGGTCGACTGGCTGCTCGGGAGCGACGTTCTCACCGCGTACCTGCTGCAGATCGCAGACTCGAGCGGCCGCGAATGGCCTGAGCAGGGCCTCGAGCGCATGCTCTCGGGCCTGGAGGCCTTCGCGACCGGCAGGATCACGCGCTCGAGCGCGCTGCCGACCGCCGACCTCACCGTGCGTAAGCTCGCCGCGATCGAGGCGCTCGCGCGCCACGGGCGCGCGAAGGCGCGCATGCTCGATTCGATCAGCGTCGATCCGCCGCTGTGGCCCGCCTCCGCGCTCCTCGACTGGATCGGCATCCTGCAGCGGGTCGAGGACGTTCCGGAGCGCGAGCGGCGGCTCGACGAGGCGCTCTCCCAGCTGCGCGCGCGCATCAATTTCCAGGGCACGGTGATGAGCTTCGCCACGGAGCGCAACGACGCCCTGTGGTGGCTCATGGTCTCCGCCGACGTCAACGCCAACCGCGCGCTGCTCGCGGTGCTCGGCGACCCGCGATGGCGCGAGGACGTCGGGCGCATGGTGCGCGGCGCGCTCGCGCGGCAGCGCAAGGGGATCTGGGGCACGACGGTGGCGAACGCGTGGGGCGCGGTCGCGATCCGGCGCTTCAGCGAGGCCTTCGAGAAGACCCCGGCTTCCGGCAGCGTCGACGTGCGCATCGCCGGATCGGTGGTGGCCATGAAGGTGCAGAAGAAGGACGAGCGCGACCTCGCCTGGCCGGCGGGCCGGGAGAGCCTGAGCGTCTCGCACTCGGGCAAAGGCGCGCCCTGGGTGATCGTGCAGTCGCGCGCCGCGATTCCGCTGAGGGTGCCGCTTTCCACGGGTTACGCGATCCGCCGCACCGTGACGCCGGTCGAGCGCAAGGACGCGAAAGGCGGGTTCTCGCGGGGGGACGTCTACCGCGTGACGCTCGAAGTGGACGCGCAGACCGACATGACCTGGGTGGTGATCGACGATCCCATCCCCGCCGGCGCGGCCATCCTCGGCTCGGGGCTGGGCCGCGACGCGGCCACGCTCGCCGCGGGCGAGAAGCCGGCGGGCTGGACGCGGCCCGCGTTCGTCGAGCGCGGCTACGAGGCCTATCGCGCCTACTTCGAGCTCGTGCCGAAGGGCAAATTCGCCGTCGAGTATACGGTGCGCCTCAACAATCCGGGCCGGTTCGACCTCCCCGCCACGCGCGTGGAGGCGATGTACGCGCCGGAGATGTTCGGCGAGATCCCGAACGCCGGGATCGAGGTGAAGCCGTGAGACGCCTCGCGCTCGCCTTCGCGGCCGCTGCGGCGGCCGCCGCCGTTTTCGCCGGGTCGCTCCTTGTCGCGCCCTACGACGTCGTCTCCTACGCGGACGCGAAGGCGCAGTGGCGTTCCTCGGACGCCTGGCTGCTCGACCGCGACGGCGAGCCGCTCTCGCGCATCCGCATCGACAGGACGCGCCGCCGCGGCGACTGGATAGCGGTCGCCGACGTGTCGCCCGTGCTCGTGGAGGCGATGCTCGTCGCCGAGGACAAGCGCTTCTACCGGCATCGCGGCGTCGACTGGCTCGCGTTCGCGGGTCTGCGCGGGGCGAGCACCGTCACGATGCAGCTCGCGGCCGCCCTGCATCCGCAGCTCGAGCGCGGCGGCCGGCGCGGCGCGCTCGAGAAATGGCGCCAGATGCGCCAGGCGCTGGCGATGGAGAAGTCGTGGTCCAAGAAAGAGCTGCTCGAGGCGTGGCTGAACCTCACGCCCTTCCGCGGCGAAGTCGAAGGCGTGGACGCGGCGGCGCGCGCCTTGTTCGCGAAACTTCCATCGGGCCTGGACCGCGCGGAGAGCGCGCTCCTCGCCGCGCTCGTGCGCTCGCCCAACACCGGCGCCGAGCGCGCGGCGCAGCGCGCCTGCACGCTCGTGCGGCCAGACGAGACAACGTGCGCGCAGGCGCGCTCGCTCGCCCTGACGCGGCTTACGGCGAGGAGCTTCGCTTCAGCCGTCGAAGGCGACGCGCCGCATCTCGCGCGCAGGCTGCTGACCGCGCCGGGCGAAAGAAAGCGCTCGACGCTCGATGCCCGGCTCCAGCGCTTCGCCAGTGCGACGCTCGAGCGCCATCTGCGCGAGCTGGAAGAGCGCAACGTCGAGGACGGGGCGGTCCTCGTGCTGGACAACGAGACCGGCGACCCCGTCGCCTGGGTGGGCTCGAGCAGCGAGCTGTCTTCGGCGCCCGAGGTGGACGGCGTTACGGCGAAGCGCCAGCCCGGCTCGACTCTGAAGCCCTTTCTCTATGCGCTCGCGATCGAGCGGTGTCTGCTCACCGCCGCGTCCCTCCTCGACGACACGCCGGCCGCCGTCACCACGCCGGTCGGGCTGTACGTGCCGCAGAACTACGACCACAGCTTCCGCGGGCAGGTGTCGCTGCGCACGGCGCTCGCCTCGTCGCTCAACGTGCCGGCCGTGCGCACGCTCGCGCTGCTCGGCTACGAGCCGTTCCACGAGCGGCTGCGCCGCCTCGGCTTCGCGTCCCTCGTGCGGGACGCGGACTACTACGGCTATTCGCTCGCGCTCGGCGGCGCCGAGGTGACTTTGCTCGAGCTCACCCGCGCTTACCGCCTGCTCGCGCGGGGCGAGGGCTTCGACGAGCGCGCGGCCTACATCGTCGGCGACATCCTGTCCGATGCCGCGGCGCGCGCGAGCACCTTCGGCCTCGCCAATCCGCTCGCCACGCGCTATCCGAGCAGCGTCAAGACCGGCACTAGCACGGACATGCGCGACAACTGGGCGGCCGGCTTCTCCTCCCGCTACACCGTCGGCGTCTGGGTCGGGAATTTCTCGGGCGAGCCCATGCACGACGTGTCCGGCGTCACCGGCGCCGCGCCGGTATGGCGCGAGATCATGGATTTCCTGCACGAGGGCGCGCTGCCGGCCGCGCCAGCGCGGCCGAAGGGCCTCGTCGAAAAATCGATCCGGTACGCGGGCGACATCGAACCGCGCCGCGAGGAGCTGTTCGTCGCCGGCACCGAAACGGCGCTCGTCTCCCCGGTTGAGGCGCCGCTCGCGCGCGCGCGCATCGTTTCGCCCGTGAACGGCGCGGTGATCGCCATCGATCCCGACATTCCGATGGCGAACCAGCGCGTGATCGTGCGCGCTGGCGGTGGCGCGCGCGTGCTGCTCGCGAGCGGCGAAGCGGCGCCAGCGCTCTGGCTGCCGCCGCCCGGGCGGCACGTGTTGCGCTTGGTCGACGCGTCGGGGCGCGAGCTCGATCGCGTGCAGATCTCGGTGCGCGGGATCCGCTGATGAAAGAGCTGAGGCACC
>DATFUE010000441.1:0-4102 GCA_035261165.1 Myxococcota bacterium | reverse complement strand
CGACGATCAGCTACGGAGAAGAGAAGCCTGCAGTCGAGGGACACAACGAGCTCGCTTGGGCGAAGAATCGGCGCGACGAGTTCCAAGCGCGCTGAGTTGAGCGCCAGGGCCTTTCGTCTCGCCGCCGCGGCCGGCGCGCTGGTCGCGCTGTCCGGCTGCGTCACCGTGCCTGAATTCCAGGTGCTGCGGCGCCGGGTCGAGTCGCTCGAGAAGGGCGGCCAGGGCGGCTCCGCGGACGACTGGACCGGGAAGCCGGCCACGAGCAGCACCGTTCCGAGCGGCAACCGGCTCGCGGATCTGGACGCCGAGGTGACCTCGCTGCGCGACGAGGTCGCGCGCCTGAAGGGCGAGGTCGAAACGCTGAAGAAGGACCTCGAGCGGGTGCGCGGCGAGCGCCCGGCGGGAAACCCCGGAGCCTCCGCGGCACCTGCAGAGGGCGGCGGAGCGCCCGCCGCGGGCGGCGCCGCAGCCGTCGCCGCGGCGAATCCAGTGACCGAAGCGCCCGCGCCGGGCGGGACGACCGCCTCGGGCGAGGAGGTCAAAGACTACGAGACCGCCTTCGGGCTGTACCGCGCCGGCAAGTACGCCGACGCCATTGACCGGTTCCAGGCCTTCCTACAGACTCATCCGTCCTCCGAGTTCGCGGACAACGCGCTCTTCTGGATGGGCGAGTCTTACTTCAAGCTCAACGACTTCGAGCAGGCTGCAGTGGCATTCGACCGAGTGGTGAAGCGCTTCCCGAAGGGGAACAAGGTTCCCGATGCCCTCTATCGACAAGGCGTCTCGCTGCAGGAAATCGGAAACCGAACCGGTCAGCAAAGCACCTACGCACCTGCAGCGTGCTCGATCTTCAAGCGCATTGCCGACGAGTTCCCGAGTTCCGAGCGCGTTGCCGAGGCCCGCCGGCAGTTGGAGAAGTGCCCGTCGTGAAGAAAAACGATCAGAAGAAATTCCAGAAGATGCTCATGGAGCAGCGCGAGAAGCTGATGGTGAACGCCAAGAAGGCGGTCACCGGCGACATCCATCTGGACCCGGACGATTTCTCGGACGAGATCGATTCCGCCTCCTCGGAGAGCGGACTCGCGTTCGTGGGCAGGCTGCGGGAGCGCGAGCGGGCGCTCTTGCAGAAGATCGAGGCGTCGCTCGCGAAGATCGAAGCGGGCACCTTCGGCACCTGCGTGCAATGCGGCGAGGACATCGGCCTGAAGCGCCTCGAGGCGCGGCCGGTCGCGAGCCTCTGCATCGACTGCAAGAGTCAGCAGGAGAAGCTCGAGCACTGAGCCCCCCGAGCGCCGCAGGCGCGAGCCGCGGTACGAAATGGCGCTGATCCTCGCACTGGAGTCCTCGTGCGACGACCTGGCCGCTGCGCTCGTGCGCGATGGCTGCGAGGTCCTCGCGTCGGTGGTACAGAGCCAGGACTCGATCCACGCGCCCTACGGCGGCGTGGTTCCCGAGCTCGCGAGCCGCGACCACGTGCGCCACCTGCACGGCACCGTGCACGCGGCGCTGGAGCGCGCCGGCGTCGGCCTCGAGCAGGTCGACGCCATCGCGTGTACGGCCGGGCCCGGCCTGATCGGCTCGCTGCTCGTGGGTGTCTCGTTCGCGAAGGCGCTCGCCTACCGGCTGGGAAAGCCGCTGATCGCGGTGCACCACATCGAGGGGCACCTGGCGTCCGCGCGGCTCGGCCAGCCGCCGCTCGCGTTCCCGTTCCTCGGCTTCGTGGTCTCGGGCGGACACACGCAGCTCTTCCGCGTGACTACACTTTCCTGTGTCGACCTCCTGGGCGAGACCCGCGACGATTCGGCGGGCGAGGCGTTCGACAAGGTCGCCAAGCGACTCGGCCTCGGCTACCCGGGCGGGCGCGAGGTCGATCTCGCCGCGCGCCGCGGCCGTGCCGAGCGCTTCCGCTTCCCGCGCCCGATGCTGCGCGAGCCGGGCCTCGAGCTGTCGTTCTCGGGACTGAAGACCGCCGTCGCGCTCGAGGCGGAAAAGCTCGAACGCGCAGCGGGCGGCGCGCTCGCGGCGAGTGACGTCGACGATCTGTGCGCGTCGTTCCAGGAAGCGGCGCTCGACGTGCTGGTCGAGAAGGCGCGGCGCGCGCTCGAGCTGACGGGGCTCGAGAGACTCGCGCTGGTGGGCGGGCTCGCCGCGAACACGCGCCTGCGCGAGCGCATGGCCGAGCTCGCGCGCGAGCGCTCGGTCGAGATGCGCTTCCCGCCCATCGCGCTGTGCACGGACAACGCCGCGATGATCGGCGCCGTCGCCGACGGCATGCTGCTCGCGGGTCGGATCGCGCCGCTCGATCTCGAGGCGTTCTCGCGCGTGCCGCCGCCGGCGCCCGCGGTCGCGACATAGCCAACGCGCGGCGCGAGCTCGCGGCGCACGGGCTGGCGCCCTCGCGCGCGCGCGGCCAGAACTTCCTGCGCCGCCCCGAGCTGGCGGCGCGCATCGTCGAGAGACTCGGCGTCTCGCCGGGGGACGCCGCGCTGGAGATCGGCCCGGGGCTCGGCCAGCTGACGCGCGCGCTCGCCGCGGTCGCGCGGCGCACGCTCGCGCTCGAAGTCGACCGCGGCCTGGTCGCGCTGCTCGCGCGCGAGGGCGAGCTGCCGGCGAGCGTGGAGCTGCGGCTCGGCGACGCGCTCGCGGTCGATCTGGGTGCGCTCGCCGCCGAGCTGGGCCCGCCGGTCGTGCTGGTCGGCAATCTGCCGTACTCGATCGCGGGCCGGCTGCTGGGCGAAGTGCTGTTGCCGGCGACGCCGTTCCGGCTCATCGGCTGCATGCTGCAGCGCGAGCTCGCGGATCGCATTCTCGCCGCGCCCGGGAGCGCCGACTACGGAACGCTGAGCGTCTACGCGCGCCTGTGGTTCCGTGGCGAGAGACTGCTCGAGCTGTCACGCGAGGAGTTCTCGCCGCGCCCGAAGGTGCGCTCGACCTTCCTCGCACTCGGGCCGCGCCCGACACCGCCCGGTGTCACCGACGTCGCCGTGCTGCGCCGTCTGGTCCGCGCGGCGTTCGGCCAGCGGCGCAAGCAGCTGCGCCGCGCGCTGGAGCGCGAGTTCCCGCAGGCGGCCGATGCGCTCGCCTCGCTCGGCATCGATCCGAAGCGCCGCGGCGAGACGCTCGACGAGGCCGAATTCGCGGCGCTCGCGAACGCGCTCGCCGTTGCCGGCTCGTGAACGGCGCCGTTGACACGGGGGCGTCGCGGCGCTTAGCCTTTCCGTCAGCAGCGAGTCCGCATCGATAGAGCCCGGAAGCTTGGATCTCCGCAGGGACCGAGACCGAAGGCGCGATGTTCGATGGGGACGGCCAGGCGGCCGGAGGCCGCCACAGTCGGGCCGTCCGCAGTCCGCACGCGAGAGCGCCTTTGATCGAAGTCGAAACGATCAGGGCGCTCGATCCGTATGGACCCGCGGGAGGCCGACATGAACACCCCCGAAGCACGCATCACCGTGCCCGCGTTCCAGCGCAAGAAGGCGCGCGGCGAGAAGATCGCGATGCTCACCGCGTACGACCATCCGTTCGCGCGCATCTTCGACCAGGCGGGCATCGACGCGCTCCTGGTCGGCGACACGATGGGCCACGTCGTGCAGGGCCACGACACGACGCTTCCCGTGACGCTCGACGAGGTCATCTACCACTGCCGCATGGTGAGTCGCGCAGTGCGCCGCGCGCTGGTCGTGGGCGACATGCCGTTCGGCAGCTACCAGGTGAGCGTCGAGGACGCGCTGCGCAACGCGCTGCGCCTGATGAAGGAGGGAGGCGCCCACGCCGTGAAGCTCGAGGGCGGCGAACGCGTGGCCGACCGCATCGCCGCGTTCGCGCGCATGGAGATCCCGGTGATGGGCCACGTCGGACTCACCCCGCAGTCGGTGCACCAGTTCGGCGGCTACCGCGTCCAGGGCCGCGGCGACGAAGGACACCAGAAAGTGTTGCGCGACGCCCAGGCGGTCGAGGCGGCCGGCGCGTTCGCGGTCGTGCTCGAGTGCGTGCCGCGCGAGCTCGGCGCCGAGATCACGCGCGCGCTGTCGATCCCGACGATCGGCATCGGCGCGGGCCTGGGCTGCGACGGCCAGGTGCTGGTGATGCACGACCTGCTCGGTCT
>DATFUE010000440.1:0-3583 GCA_035261165.1 Myxococcota bacterium | reverse complement strand
CACCACTCGGTGTAGAGGACATCTCGAGCAACGAGCTGCGGCTCGCCGCGGATGCGACCGGGGTGCTGGAGCAGCGCCTCGACCAGGAAGTGCGCGCGCGCGTCGCGCTCGAAGAGCGCTTGGGCGAGGCGAGCGAAGAGCTGAAGGTGTTGCGCGACCGGCTGAACCGCCTCGATCGGCGGCGCGACGAAGCGCACTAGCCGGGATGAGCGCCTTCGCCCTCGACCATCGCGACCGCGCCGAGCGCGCCGCAGAACGCGCCGTGCTCGGGAAAGTGCGCGGTCGCGCCGTGCATCGCGGTGACCCAGCGCAGGATGTCCTGCAGCTCGCGGTTGTGGAGCAGCGTGGAGCCGCAGTAGAGGACGGCGCTCGCGCCGTTCGAGCGGGCGAGGTTGCCGCAGATCAGCCCGATGTTCTCGCCGAGCATGCCGACCAGCGCGTGCGCCAGATCCGGCGGCTCGCGCGAGTCGAGCTTCGCGAAGCTCGACGCGTTCAAGTCAGGGGGCAGGGCGATCTCGCCGCCGGGATAGATGTCGCCGACCGAAAGATCCACTCGCCGCCGGTCGCCGCGGCTGGCGAGCTCGCAGATCTCGTCGAAGGTGTCGACCCCGAGCAGAAGCCGGCCGAGACCGAGCAGGGTGCCGCCGCCGAGCGCGCTGCCGCCGATGCGATTCGCGCCGCCCGGCCCGATCGCGAGCACGGACGTGCCAGTGCCGACCACCGCTACGAGATACTTCTCGGGCAACTCGAGCCCGATGCGCGCCGCCACGAGCGGAGCTCCGCGGGCCCAGGCCGCGAACTCGGGGACCGTATGGACCTCGAGGTGGCGCAGCTCTCGCACCAGGCGGGCCGCGCCACCGCCCGTAGCAATCACGCGCCGCGGCTTCCATTCCCCGAGGTGCTGGCGCAGCGAGGCCAGGTCGCCCGAAGGGAATTTCACCGTGCGGAGCTCCGTCGGATCCGGAAGCACCAGCTTGCACAGGGTTGCGCCCGCGTCCGCGCCCACCGTGGCACCCGCGCTGGCGATGGAGCCACGGTTTTGGTTGGACATCAGGGGCGCAGAATATCACCCTGCCCCACCTGCCTGAGGGGGCCCGCGCGTGTCTCGCGCGGGCGGACCGGCACGGGCGGGCGGACTGGCACCGGCGGTCGGACCGGGGCGGGCTAGCGGGAAGGGCTTCGAGCGATGTACACCGGGTTTTACGGACTGCGCGAGAAGCCGTTCTCGCTCGCGCCCGATCCCCGGTACCTGTTCCTGTCGGGCTCGCACCGCGAAGCGCTCGCGCATCTGCTCTACGGGATCGAGGAGGGCGAGGGCTTCATCGAGGTCATCGGCCAGGTCGGCACCGGCAAGACGACCCTGTGCCGCACGCTCCTCGAGCGCATCGGCAGCGACGCGGAGATCGCCTACATCTTCAACCCGAGCCCGAGCGAGGTGGAGCTGCTCTCCGCCATCAATCGCGAGTTCGGCCTGCCGACCGCGGCGCGCACGCGCACCGACTTGCTCGACTCGCTGAATCAGTTCCTGGTCGAGAAGAACGCTTCGGGCCGGCGCGTGCTGCTGGTCATCGACGAGGCGCAGAATCTCGATCCCGCGGTGCTCGAGCAGGTGCGGCTCTTGTCCAACCTCGAGACGGATCGCGCGAAGCTCTTGCAGATCGTCTTGATCGGGCAGCCGGAGCTCGAGGAGAATCTGTCGCGCGCCGATCTGCGCCAGCTCCGCCAGCGCATCACCGTGCGCTGGTCGCTCCGCGCTCTGACTCGGCCCGAGGTCGGCGAGTATGTCGAGCATCGGCTGCGCGTCGCGGGGCTCGCGGTTCCGAGTCTGTTCTCGACCGGGGCGGTGCGCTCCCTGACGCGCGTGTCGCGCGGCATTCCGCGGCTGATCAATGCGCTCGCGGACCGCGCGCTGCTCGCGGGCTACACCGAAGGGCGTCGCGAGATCGACGCGCGTCTGGTTCGCCGCGCCGCGCGCGAGCTGCCCGCCACGGAGCTCGGCGGCTGGCGCGCCGCCACCGGCCTGCGCCGCGGGCTCGCAGCGGGGCTTGTCGCCGCTGGGCTGGGCGCCGGCTTTCTCGCGACGGCGTTTCTGCCGCGCACGAGCTCGGCTCCGCCGTCGGCGAGCACTGCGCTCGCGCAGTCAGCCGCGCCGGGCGCGGGGATCGCGCCGGTCTCGTCGGCCCCGCTGCCGCCGCGCATCGACGCCATCTCGCCGAACGCGAGCGCGGCCGATGCTCTGGAGGCGCTGCTCGGCGCGTGGGGCTATCGGCAGCCGGTCGGCGGCGAGCTCGACCCGAATCTCTATCCCGACGCAGTGCGCTCGGTGTCTCCCCTGCTCGTGCTCGCGACGCACGGGACCCCCGAGATGCTGACCGCGCTCGACCTGCCCGCGATCCTCGAGCTCGAGGCACACGGCGAGCGCCGCTACGTGGCGCTGATCGGGATGGACGACGCGGGCCGCGCGCACCTCGGCATGGCCACGGACGAGCTCGAGCTCGACCGCGAGCAGCTCCAGCACGTCTGGACCGGTCGCCTCTTCTATCTGTGGACCAACTTCGAGTCCGTGCCCGCGCTGAACGCCGGCATGAAGGGTGCCGCCGTGCGCTGGCTGCAGGCGCGGCTCACCGAGCTCGGGTATCTCAAGGCAGGGGACGCTTCGGGCGAGTACGACGAGCTCACTGCCCACGCGGTGAAGGAGTTCCAGCGCGCGAGCTCGCTCGAGGCGTCGGGACAGGTCGGCCCCGAGACTTTGATCGCCCTGTACCAGGCGCTCGACTACACGACGCCGCGCCTCTACGCCGCGGGTGACGGCTCATGAGCACGATTCTCGACGCGCTGCGCAAGCTGCAGCGCGAGCGCACCGCGGCGCATCCGTCGCGCGATCTGCGCGGCTCGATCACCGACGAGATCCCGCTGCCGCGCTCGCCGCGGCGCTCGAGCCGGCGCGGCGTCGCGCTCGCCGGAATTGTGCTGCTGCTTGCAGCTGCCGGCGCGGGCGCGTGGCTGGTTCGCAGCGGCAAGCTCGCGAGACACTCGCAGCCTCAGGTCGAGGCGGGTGCCGCGGCGGATGCGCCCGCGACGGAGGAAGAGCTCGAGCAAGTCGAGCGCGAGACCACCGCCGCGGAGAGCGAGATGGATCAGGCCACGGCGGCAGAGGCCGAGGCTCCGGCCGCGGTCGCCGCTTCGCCGACGCCGACTGAGCCTGCGCCTGCAGCCGCGCCGGCGATCGATCCCGCGGCGGAAGCTCGCGCCGAACGCGCGCGCCTCGAGGCGATTCAAGCGGAAGCGGCTGCTGCCGCGGAGGCACAGCGCCAGGCCGAGATTGCGGCGGCCGCGCGCGCCCTTCCGCCTGCGCCTCCGCCAGCTCCCGTTCCGGTCCCGCCGCCTGCACCGGCGGCGCGCCCCGCACCGGAAACCGCCGCTGCCCCCACGAGCGCGCCGCTCGCGGCCCAACCAGCGACGCCGAGCGCGCCGCCCAGCGCGCCGCCGGCCCCAGCGCCGCCGCCGCAGCCGAAGGCGAAGCCCAAGCCGGCGTCGAAGACCGCCAAAGCCGAGACACCCGCGCGCGAGACGGCGCGACGCG
>DATFUE010000439.1:0-8224 GCA_035261165.1 Myxococcota bacterium | reverse complement strand
TCGGCGCAGGTGCTCGACTCCGTGCGCAAGCTCGAGAACGTCGAGACGGCGCTCTTGCTCGATCTCGGCGCGCGAGTCACCTGAGTCATGCCGAACGTCGTCGTCGTCGGTGTGCAGTGGGGCGATGAAGGGAAGGGCAAGGTCGTCGACCAGCTCGCCGACCGCGCCGACCTGGTGGTGCGCTTCCAGGGCGGGCCGAACGCCGGACATACCTTGGTGGTCGAGGGCGAGACCACGATCCTGCACCTGGTCCCGTCCGGCATCCTGCAGCCGGCAACTCTGAATCTGATCGGACCCGGGGTTGTCGTGGACCCCGACGTGTTGCTCGGCGAGATCGACGAGCTGAAGCAGCGGGGCATCCCCGTCGGCCGCGAGCGCCTGCGCATCTCCGACCGCGCGCACGTGATCCTGCCGGTGCACTCCGCGCTCGACCGCGCGCGCGAGGAGTCACGCCACCAGCTCACCATCGGCACCACCGGCCGCGGCATCGGCCCGGCCTACGAGAGCCGGGTCGCGCGCACGGGCATCCGCATCTCGGACCTGCTCGAGCCCGATGCGCTGCGCGAGCGCATCGAGCTGGCGCTCTACGAGCGCAACTTCCTGCTCGAGCACCTGTATCACTGGCCGCGCGTCGACGCCGACGAGCTGTTCGAGAAGGCGGTCGTGTGGGGCGAGAAGGTCGCGCCGTACGTCGACGACGTCGGCGTAGCCATCGACCACGCGATGCGCGACGGCAAGTCCGTGCTGCTCGAGGGCGCGCAGGCGACACTGCTCGATGTAGACCACGGCACCTATCCGTTCGTGACTTCGTCGACCACGATCGCCGGCGGCGCGTGCGCGGGCGCGGGCCTCGGCCCGACGCGCATCGACTCCGTGCTCGGCGTCAGCAAGGCCTACACCACGCGCGTCGGCGGCGGGCCGTTCCCGACCGAGGACGAGGGCCCCGCGGGCGAGCACATGGGCCGCGTCGGCAAGGAGTTCGGCGCCACCACCGGCCGCAAGCGGCGCTGTGGCTGGCTCGACCTGGTCGTGATGCGCCACGCGGTGCGCGTGAACGGCATCACCGGCCTCGCGCTCGGCAAGCTCGACATCCTCACCGGCCTCTCCGAGGTCAAGGTCTGCGTCGCCTACCGCGTCGGCGGCAAGGAGCTGCGCGAGATTCCCGCGAGCATCCGCACGCTCGAGCGCTGCGAGCCGATCTACAAGACGTTCCGCGGCTGGGACGAGTCGCTCATGGCCGCGCGCTCGCTCGAGGATCTGCCTCAAGCGGCCCGCGAGTACGTCCGATGGATCGAGGACGCGCTCGAAGTCCCCGTGGATCTGCTCGGCGTCGGCCCGGATCGCGACGCCACGATCGAGCGCGCAAACCCGTTCGATCGGCCAGTCCGACGTTGATCCGAAAACCGACTCACTCACTCGGCCGCGCCCTCGTGGCGCTCCTCGTCGCGACCGCCGCCTCCGCGGCGCGCGCCGCCGACCCGCCCTGTGTCACCCAGTGCCACGACATGGCGGCGAAGGGCCAGCTCCGCGCCGGCCTCAACGAGGCGGGCTGCCTCGTCAACGTGTGTCAGGAGGAGGGCCGGCGACTGTACGCGGACGGCAGCTACGAGGCCGCGCTCGCCTCGTACGCCGCCGTCGCCGCGAAGCTCGAGCGCAGCCCCTCGTTCCTGCTCGACCAGGGCCTCGTGTACTACGCGCTCGGCCGCTTCAACGAAGCGCTCGCGAACTTCGACGCGATCCTGCTCTCGGTCCCCGACAGCTTCCAGGCCGGCACGCAGCGCGCGCACACGCTGGTGCGCGTCCACAAGCTCGGCGACGCGCGCACGCAGTTCGACAAGCTCCTGGGCACGCCCGCCGCGCAGCGCGAGTTCCGCGGCCTGCGCACCAGCTCCTACCTGAAGGGCAACATCGGCGTGCTCGACCTGCTCCTCGGCGACACCGCCAAGGGCAAGAAGGAGCTCGAGGACGCGCTCGAGGCCGACGGCCGCAACAGCCTCGCCTCGACTTACATCTACCGCGTGCTGCCCGCGATGGAGAGCAAGACCATCGACGCCGACGGCGTGTATCTCCTGCTCACCGCCTCCGAGGACGTCGGCATCAACCGGCGCGACGCCGCCCGTGACTCGATCGAGAAGCTCGTCGCGAAGTACCCGAAGTTCCCCGAGACCTACTTCCTCGCCGCCGTGCTCTACCGCAACGCCGGTCACTACGAGGAGTGCGAGCGCCTGCTGCTGATCGGCGAGCGCGCCATCCCCGCCGAGATCGACCTCAGGGCCGAGCGCCTGCGCTGCACGCTGCTCCGGGTCGGCCCCACGAGCGACGCCGCGAAGCCCTCCGTCGCCGACCTGAAGAAGCTGGCCAAGGACCACCCCGACAGCGAGCTCGCGAAGCAGATCCTGCGCGCCCTGGACATCTACCCGGAGTAGTCGCCGCCCCGCGCCGGCGGCTTCGGAGCTCCACTTGCACACCCGGCTCGAAGACGGAAGCCGGCCACGCCATCGAGGCCGTGGATCGCCAAGATTCCGGTAGAAAGTGCGCGCTCGTCCTTGAGTCCTGTCATGCTCGCGCGGGCCGAGGAGCGCGAGGTCCAAGGTTGAACTTCGAACCGCAAGGGCGCAGCGACTACACCTCGGAGAGTCTGCGCGCGGATGTCACTGCGGGTCTGACGGCGGCCGCCGTCGTCATTCCCAAGGCGATGGCGTACGCCACGATCGCGGGTTTGCCGGTGCAGGTCGGCTTGTACACGGCGTTCGTGCCGATGCTGGTCTACGCGCTGTTCGGCACGTCGCGGCCGCTCAGCGTCAGCACGACGACGACGATCGCGATCCTGGTCGCCGGCGCCCTGAGTGACTCGGTGCAGGGCGGCGGGGGCGAGCTGGCGACGGCGAGCGCCACCTTGGCCGTGTTGGTCGGCGCGATGCTGGTGCTCGCGTCAGTCTTGCGTCTCGGCTTCGTCGCCAACTTCATCTCCGATCCGGTGCTAGCGGGCTTCAAGTCCGGGATCGGGCTCGTGATCGTCGCAGATCAGATTCCGAAGCTCCTCGGTTTCCATATCGAGAAGACGGGGTTCCTTCGCGATCTCATCGCCATCGCTGGGCACTTGTCGCAGACGTCCACTCCGACTCTGGCGCTCGCCTCGGGGATCCTCGTGTTGATCGTCGCTCTCGAGCGCTTCGTGCCGCGGGCGCCGGTACCGCTCGTCGCCGTCGCCGCGGGTATCGCCGCCTCTGGCCTCTTCGGGTTGTCGCAGTCAGGGGTCGAGACGGTCGGGCTGGTTCCGCGCAAGCTTCCGTCGCTTGTCTGGCCGGACCTCGCTCTCGTGCTGCGGTTGTGGCCCGGGGCCGCGGGAATCGCGCTCATGAGCTTCACCGAGAGCATCGCCGCGGGTCGTGCGTTCGCGAAGCCCGACGAGCCGCGTCCGCAGCCCAACCGAGAGCTGCTCGCGCTCGGCCTCGCGAACATCGCGGGCGGATTCCTCGGGGCCATGGTGGCCGGCGGCGGCACGAGTCAGACCGCGGTGAATCGGTACGCGGGCGCGCGCACGCAGATGTCGGGAGTCATTGCGGCGTTGGCGGCGCTCGCGACCGCGCTGTTGTTCGCGCCGTTCCTGGGCCTGATGCCGAACGCCGTGCTCGCGGCGATCGTCGTCGTCTACTCGCTCGGCTTGATCGAGCCTAGAGACTTTCGCGAGATCGGTCGCGTTCGCAACACGGAGTACTACTGGGCCTTCATCGCGCTCGGCGGCGTCGCTCTTCTGGGCACTCTGAGGGGAATTCTCGTGGCAGTGATTGCCTCGGTGCTCTCACTGGCTCAACAGGCCTATGACCCGCGTGTCTATACGCTCGGGCGCAAGCGCGGGACCGACGTCTTCAGACCGCCGTCCCCGGAGCATCCCGACGACGAGAAGTGGACTGGCCTCTTGCTTGTGCGACCCGAGGGACGCTTGTTCTTCGCCAACGCTCAGCGCGTCGGCGACAAGATCTCGACGTTGATCCGAGAGGCGAAGCCGTCCGTCGTCACAGTCGACCTCAGCGGCGTATTCGACATCGAGTACACCGCGCTGAAGATGCTCGGCGAGGCCAACGAGAACCTGCGCCGCCACGGCATCACGCTGTGGCTCGCGGCGCTCAGCCCGGAGGTATTCAGACTCGTCGAGCGCTCGAGAGTCGGCGAGATGCTCGGCCGCGAACGGATGTTCTTCACCGTGCAGCGGGCGGTCGAGCATTACGAGCGGAGCCAGAAGTTGCCGCTCACATAGAATGCAGCGTCGATCTCTGCATGCCCGAGAAGAAAGGATGCGAAATCGTGAAAGCGACAGGGAAGCGCAGCCGGGGCGCGAACGCGAGCCGGTCCGCGCCGAGCGAGAGACTCAAGCGCAAGGACTACGGCGCGGAGCTCACCAGGCTCCACATCGAGCTGGTGAGGCTCCAGGAGTGGGTGAAGTACAAGGGCCTGAAGGTCTGCGTCGTCTTCGAGGGTCGCGACGGTGCGGGCAAGGGCGGCACGATCAAGGCGATCACGGAGCGAGTGAGTCCTCGCGTTTTCCGCGTGATCGCCCTATCCGCGCCCACCGAGCGCGAAAAGTCCCAGATGTACGCGCAGCGCTATCTCTCTTACATGCCGGCGGCCGGCGAGGTCGTGATCTTCGACCGAAGCTGGTACAACCGCGCCGGTGTCGAGCGTGTGATGGGCTTCTGCAGCGAGGAGGACGCGCGGGCGTTTCTGAAAGTGGTGCCGGCGTTCGAGCAGCTGATGGTCAAGTCCGGCATCATCCTGCTCAAGTATTGGCTCGAAGTCAGCCCCGAGGAGCAGACGCGCCGACTCGAGGCGCGCATCGAGGACGCGCGCAAGATCTGGAAGCTCTCGCCGATGGATCTCGAGTCCTACAGCCGCTGGTACGACTACTCGCGGGCGCGCGACGAGATGTTTGCGGCCACGGATACGGACTTCGCTCCGTGGCACGTCGCGCGCTCCGACGACAAGAGACGCGCGCGGCTGAACATCATCACTCACTTGCTCGAGCAGATTCCGTACAAGAGCGCGCCGCGCGAGAAGGTGAAGCTTCCCGGACGGCAGAAGCCGGGCAAATACCGAGAGCCGGACCATCCCTTCAAGTTCATCGAAGAGCGCTTCTAGACGGATTTCCGTCGGCCCGCATGTTCCCGCAGCTGTGCCAGGAGCAGGGGCGGAAATACGTCCGGCGCCTGATCCGTGACGAAGTGACCGATCCCCGCGAGCTCCACGAACCGGTAGGGCGCGTCGACGAGCTTCCTCGTTCCCTCCGCGGCACGCCGCCCGACCGTCGCGTCGGCGTCGCCCCAGACATAGAGGGTCGGCACCAGGACCGGCGGCACGTCCGCCGCGGCGATCCCCGAGCTGCCCGCGGCGCGGTACCAGTTCACCGCGGCGTCGAGCGCGGCCCGCTCGCCGAGCGTCGCGAGATAGGCAGCGACGTCGGGCTCGGGAACGCCCTGCTGCGAGAGCGCGGCGCGGAGGCGCGCTGCGCGATCGGCGAGCAGCTCGTCGGTCGCCTCGGCGCGCTGGAAGGCGCGGTGGTGGCCGGACCGCTTGCCCTGCTCGGGGTCCTCGGACATTGCGCGCGCGAACGCCGCCGGATGCGGGCGCGAGACGACAGAGAGCGTGCGCACGCGCCGCGGGCTCCGCGCGGCCGTGATCCACGCCAGCTGACCGCCCCAGTCGTGGCCCACCAGGTGGAAGCGCTCCGCGCCGAGCGCGTCCGCGAGCGCGAGCGCGTCCGCGACCAGGTGCTCGATGCGGTAGGCGTCGATGCCCGCGGGGCGCGCGCCCGCTGAGTAGCCGCGCTGGTCGGGCGCGCACGCCCGGTAGCCGGCCGCGGCGAGCGCGCGCAGCTCGGCGCGCCAGGCGTGGCGGGTCTGCGGGAAGCCGTGCAGCAGCAGCACGACGTCGCCGTCGCGCGGCCCGGCAGCGTCGGCCGTGAAGACGAGGCCGTTCGCCGCCATCGAGACTGTCTCGATTTGGTGCATCCCGCGACGAGTATATGCGCGGCCGCTATTCTCGGCCGACGGGAGGGACGCCTTGCCACGGCATATGCGGACGGCTCTGTTCGCCTCGCTAGCACTGATGGCGAGCTCCGGCGCCGGGTTCGCCGACGTGAAGCCCGGCGACGTCGTCACGGCTGCGAACGCCGGGGAGGTGCGCGGCCTCGTGCCCGACGAGCTGGCGCAGTACACGATCGAGAATTTTCCCGAGCTCGAGATGACGATCGTTGCGACCGAGGACTACCCGGTCCATCCGAAGTATGTCGAGGCGACGGTGAAATACGCGTGCCAGGCGTCGCTCGGGGCGAAGGGCGAGCTCGTGAACTACGTCGCCGGCCAGCCATTCCCGTTCTCGGAGTGGGCGAAGACCGCGACTCAGCACCGCTGCGACCTGACCCCCGACGACCCGCAGATCGGCACCAAGCTCGCCTGGAACTTCAACTTCCGCTGGCAGGCCGGCGGCACGCACATGCCGCACACCGGGCAGAGCTTCTGGCGGGGCAAGGGCGACAACACCTGGAAGATCGCGCAGGGCGAGTACCGGCGGACATACTTCAGTCACCGCGCCGACCTCTTGCCCGGGACCACGGACCTGGTGCCCGGCACGAAGCTCGAGTTCGCCGAGTACAACGAGACCACCGCGCCGTTCGACATGCGCGGGCAACGCTTTCTGGTGTACCGCTACAAGAACCCGCTCGAGAAGGACGACGACATCTGGGCGTACGTTCCGTCGCTCCGGCGCGTGCGGCGCATCGTGTCGAGCGAGCGGGCCGACTCACTCTTCGGAACCGACTTCACGTTCGAGGACCTGTACCTGTTCTCCGGCCACGTCTGGGAGCACGAATGGAGATACCAGGGCGATCCCACCGTGCTCGCTCCGATGGATTCGCGCCGCACCTGCTTCCCGCTGAACGTTCCGGGCTCCCAGCTCGGCGACGACGCGCAGTTCTTCGCCTGCAAGTTCGGGCCGTACCGCGCACTGCCGTTCGTCGGTGAGACCTGGCAGAAGCGCACCACCGTCAAGCTCGAGCAGACCCCGAAGAGTCCCGCGCACCCGTACAGCCGGCGGATCCTCTGGTACGACAAGGAGACCTTCTCGCCGCTCATGTCGATCGCCTGGGATCGCGACGCAAAGCCCTACCGCGTGGGCTGGTACGTCGGCCGCTGGAGCGAGAACACCGGCAACGCCAGCGACCAGGGCAAGTTCGTGAATCACATGGCCGCGTCCATGGTCGTGAACGTGCGCGACCAGCTCTCGAACCTGTTCCTGTTCTACAGTGCCAACGCGCAGTCGTTCGGCGCGGCGGAGTCGCTGAAGTATTTCGATACCACCCGGCTGAAGACGGAAGGGCGGTAGGAGCCGCCTACTCGCGCAACAGTCGCAAATTGATCGCGAAGAACTGAAGGAGTACGCCATGGCAGCAGAAAAGAATGCGATTCGCCCGTTTCAGGTGAAGTTTCCGGACGCCGAGGTCAGCGAATTGCGCAGGCGCATCAGCGCGACGAAGTGGCCCGAGCGGGAAACGGTCACGGATTCATCGCAAGGCGTGCAGCTCGCGACGATGCAGAAGCTCGCGAGTTACTGGGGGACGGAGTACGACTGGCGCAGGTGCGAGGCGCAGCTGAGCGCGCTGCCGCACTTCATCACCG
The DNA here is from genome assembly GCA_035261165.1 of Myxococcota bacterium. Lineage (GTDB taxonomy): Bacteria > Myxococcota_A > UBA9160 > SZUA-336 > SZUA-336 > VGRW01. The sequence goes on along the minus strand of DATFUE010000439.1, from coordinate 554 downwards.
AGATCGATGGGCTCGACATTCACTTCATCCACGTTCGGTCGAAGCATGAAGGTGCGTTGCCGCTCATCGTGACTCACGGATGGCCCGGCTCGGTCATCGAGCAGCTGAAGATCATCGATCCACTGGTCGATCCCACGGCACATGGCGCGAGCGCTTCGGATGCGTTCCATCTCGTGATTCCCTCGATGCCGGGTTACGGGTTTTCGGGCAAGCCGACGACGACCGGCTGGGACGCGCCGCGCATCGCACGCGCTTGGAATGTGCTGATGAAGCGCCTCGGTTACTCGCGCTACGTGGCGCAGGGTGGCGATTGGGGCGCGCTCATCACCGATCTGATGGGCGCACAGGCGGCGCCTGAGTTACTCGGCATCCACACGAGCATGCCGGGCGCAGTTCCCGAGAGCATCGACAAGGCGGCCTTCGTTGGAGCTCCGCCGCCGGCCGGTCTCTCAGCCGACGAGCGGCATGCGTATGACCGGCTCGCCTTCTTCTACACAAAAGGCCTCGCCTACGCTCAGGAGATGGGAAACCATCCACAGACACTCTACGGGATC
>DATFUE010000438.1:0-4438 GCA_035261165.1 Myxococcota bacterium | reverse complement strand
GGCCGCTGGTTCCCGCCCCGACGTTGAACCAGCGCCCACCGGCGTCGAGCGCCTCCACCAGCGCGAGACAGGCCAGCTCGAGCGCCGGCCGCGCGGCGCGGACCGCGGCGCTCACCCCCGCGTCCTCGTCGAGGATGCGCTGCACCAGCTCGCCGACCGGCAGGCGGTCGAGATCCGTGGTGCGCGGGTTCTGCGCCTCGGTGACCGGGCGCCGCGGGGTCGGGGTCTCGTCGGCCATCTACAATCCCGGTCCGTGACGTTGAGAGCCAGTGCCGAGACGCTCGCGCGGCTCGAGTGGCCGCGCCTGCTCGAGCTGCTCGCCGCGCAAGCCGCGACCGAGCGCGGGGCGGAGTCGCTGCGCGCGCTCGCGTTCCCGGCGACGCACGCCGGTGTACGGGAGCAGCTCGCGCTCACCACGGAGGCGCGCCGGCTGGTCGATTCGGGCGGCGAGCCGCCATTCGGCGGGGTCGCCGACCTGCGCGTTCCGCTCGTCGAGCTCGAGCGCGGCCGCACGCTCCAGGCGCGCGAGCTCGGCCTCCTGCTCACGACCCTGGATGCGTCGCGACGCATTCGTGTGGCGCTCGCCGGGCAGGTGGCGCTCGCCCCGGGTCTGGCCGCGCTCGCCGACACCTTGCCCGAGCTGCACGCGCTCGAACGCGCGCTCGCGGCGGTGGTGACTCCCGCGGGAGAGATCCGCGACGACGCCAGTCCCGAGCTGCGCCAGAAGCGGCGCCGCGTGCGCGAGCTCGAGGCGGAGATCGAGCGCCAGATGGCGCGCCACCTCCGCGATCCCGACGTGCAGACGCATCTTCAAGACTCCTACGCCACGTTTCGCGAGAACCGCCCGGTGTTGCCCATTCGCGCCGAGGCGCAGAAGCGAGTCCGAGGCATCGTGCACGACGTCTCATCGAGCGGGACGACCGTGTTCATTGAGCCCGAAGACGTGGTCGAAGCGGGCAACCGCCTGCGCATCGCGCAGACCGAAGTTACGCGGGAGATCGAGCGGCTGCTATCCGAGCTGTGCGCTGCCGCGCGCCAGGTCGCGCCCGAGCTCGAAGCGCAGGGGGCGACCCTGGAGGCGCTCGACGTGGCGTTCGCGCGGGGGCGCCTCTCGCGCCGCGCCGGCGCGCGCGAGCCGCAGGTCTCGAGCGACGGCGCGCTCGACCTGCGCGGGCTGCGCCATCCACTGCTGCTGTTGGAAGCAGGGCTGGCACCCGAGGACGTGGTGCCGAACGACCTCGCGCTCGCCGACGGCGCGCGCTGCCTGGTCATCTCGGGACCGAATGCGGGCGGGAAGACGGTCGCGGCCAAGGCGGTCGGTCTCGCCGCGCTGTCGCTGCGCGCGGGTCTGCACGTCGCATGCGACGAGGGCAGCGAGCTGCCGCTGATCGACGCCGTGTTCGCGGAGATCGGCGACGAGCAGGATCTGCGCGCCGGGCTTTCGACCTTCTCTGCGCGCATGGCGAACCTGGCCGCGGTCGTCGCGCAGGCGGATGCCCAGTCACTCGTGATCGCCGACGAGATCGGCGAGGGCACGGAGCCCGGCGAAGGCGCGGCGCTCGCGCAGGCGATCCTCGAGGCGCTGGTCGAGCGCGGTGCGCTCGTGCTCGCGACGACTCACTTCAACCGGCTGAAGGAGATCGCCGGCTCCGACCCGCGCTTCGCGAACGCCAGCGCGGAGTTCGATCCGGACACGCTGCTGCCCACGTTCCGCATTCACGTCGGCCAACCCGGCTCGAGCGGGGCGATGTGGGCGGCCCAGCGCATGGGCCTCGAGGAGTCGGTGGTCGAGCGCGCGCGCGAGCTCATGGACCGCGAGGACTCGCGCCTCGAGGCACTCACTCGCGGGCTGTCGGAGCTGCGCCAGGAGCTCGAGGCCGAGCGCCGCCTCGCGCTCCGCATGCGCGAGGAGTCCGAAGCTTCGCGGGCGGCATACGAGACGCGCCTCGCGGCGCTGCGCGGCGCGCGCGAACAGGCGCTGGCGGCGATGAAGGCGGATCTCGAGTCCGCGTTCACCCGCGCGCGCGCGGAGATTGCGCACGTCGTGCGCGGCCTGCAGCGCGGCGATGCGCCGGCCGGCCCCGCGGCGAATCGCGCGCAGGCCGAGCTGTCGCGCATCCGCGAGCGCACCGAGACGGTGGAGCGCGCGCACGTCGCGCCCGAGGCAGAAGCCAGCGCGCCGCGCACGGCGGTCTCCGACGCCGCGCTGGTCGCCGGCGCGCGCGTCGAGCTCGCGGGGGTGCGCCCGATCGCGGTCGTGCTCGAGCCGCCCGACAAGCGCGGCCGGCTCACGGTGCGCGTCGGCGCGGCGCGCACCGTGGTCGCGCGCGAGCGCGTGCTGCGCGTGCTCGGCCCGGAGCCCCCGAGAGCGCGCCCGGCCGCGCACGTGGCCCTGCAGCGCGCGAGCGCGGACGAGCCCGAGACACTCGACTGCGACCTGCGCGGCCTGCGCGTCGACGAGGCGCTGGAGCGCGCCGATGCCAGCTTGCAGCGCATGCTCGGGCGCAGCGGCGGCGGGCGAGTCACGTTCATCCACGGTCACGGAACCGGCGCGCTGCGCGACGCGATCCGCGCCTGGCTGCGCGCGATCCCGGGGATCGAGAAGTTCGAGCCCGGCGGCCCGCGCGAGGGCGGCAACGGCGTGACCGTCGCGACCCTGGCGGATTAGTTCGCGGCGCGCAGCCGCGCGGCGACGGCGCGCGCTGCGCCGAGTCCCGAAGCGAGCTCGCCCTCGACGTGCGGCGCGGCGCACCAGTCTCCGGCGCAGCTGACTCCGAGCCTCGCGAGGGCGCGGTAGTGACCCACGCCGAACGCGGGCCGGCCGTGCGGGAAGCGGTGCAGACGGGTCGCCGCGAGCTCGGCCCTGAGCCCGGGCAGGGCGCGCTCGGCCGATTCGAGCAGGAAGTGCCCGAGCTCGGCATCGGGTCGCCGGCCGTGGCGCCGCGCCAGGTCGGGACGGGCGACGAGCTGCAACAGCCGCGGCTGGCGCACGCAGATGCCCGCGAGCTCGCCGCCCTCGCGCGCAGGGAGCCAGAGCTCGCGCGCGCGCCGGGCAACTTCGCTCCGGGTGAGCACCGCCAGCACCAGCCCGGACTCGGCGTGGAGCGCGGCGAATCCCGCAGCGGAGCGCGGATCTCTGGGGGCGAGCAGTCGCGCGGCCTCGTGGGCGGCCACGGCCAGGAGCACCGCGTCCGCGCGCAGGGCCTTGCCGTCCTCTAGCTGCACGCCGCGGCCCTCGGGGTCGACCGCGGTCACGCGCTGCTTCACGCGCAGGTCCGCGAGTCGCGCCGCGAGCGCCTCCGCCAACAGGCCCGCGCCCGCGAGTGCGTCGAGCGCCACGTTCCCGGCGCCGTCGAGCAGCGCGAACAGCAGCTGGCGGCTCGCGTCGCGCGCCTGAATCCCGAAGCAGCTTGCGAACAGCGGCGCGACGAGCTCGTCGCGAGCTCGCCGGCCGAGATACACCTGGCAGAAGTCGGCGGCGCTGCGGTCGTCGAGGCGCGTGTCGCGCGCCGGCGCGCCGGGATCGAGCGCGCCGCCGAGCCAGCTCGCCAGGAGCGCGAAGCGGCGCATGCGAAACGGCGCCAGCGGCGAGCCGCGCAGCGCCGCGCGCGTCGCGAGTGACAGCGAGCGCACGCGGCCGTCGCGCAGGCTCGCCACCTCGAGGAGCGGCTCGCGCTCGAGCGCGGCGTAGAGCCCGAGCTCGGCCGTGCACTCGGCGAACGCGGGCGCGCTGCGCGGCAGCCAGCCGGGCCACGGCTCGTACTCCAGCCCGCCGAGTGACTCGCGCGCGTGCTTGCCGCCCGCGCGTCCGCGCGCCTCGAGCACCGTGACACCGAAGCCCAGCGACGCGAGGCGCTGCGCGGCGGCGAGCCCGGCCAAGCCCGCCCCGACGACGATCACCCGACCGGACGTCGCCTGCGACACTCGAGCTCGAACGCCGGGCTCAGGCCGGCGCGAGAGTGACTTCGACCCCGAGCTCGGCGCCGCGCTCCTCGAGCGCCTTCTCGAGCACGCGCGGGTCGAGGTTGTCCGGCACTTCGGCGAGCACGCTCATGCGGTACACGGCCGAGCCGGAGGGGGACGGCAGCGAGCGCGACTGCAGGTCCGCGATGTTCACGTGATGGTCGGCCAGCGTGCGGCAGATGCGCGCCACGATGCCGGCGCGGTCCATGCCCTGTGTCTCGACGCGGAACAGGCGCGTCCCCGGCGCGGGAATCGCAGGGCGCGGCTCACCCTCGAGCGGGCGGATGAACACGGTGAGCCGGTTCTCCCACTCGAGTCTGCGCGCTCCGGCGGCCAGCCGCTGCTCCAGCTCCGGCGCCCCGCCCGAGCACAAGAGGATCGCGGCGAACTCGTTGCCGAGCAGCGTCATGCGCGAGTCCTCGAGGTTCGCTTCGCAGTCGTAAACGAGCTGCGCGAGATCGGCGACGATACCCGG
>DATFUE010000437.1:0-5620 GCA_035261165.1 Myxococcota bacterium | reverse complement strand
ATCCTGGGCCGGCGGGGCGGCGTGAAGGAGGCCTTCGTGCAGAGCGTGCGCACCGAGGACGTGCAGCGCCGCTACCCGCCGGAGCGGTACAACCTGCGCGACCGGGGCCTGAAGCTGCGCTTCGCGCGCGTCGCGCTGTTGCGCGAAGCGCACCTCGAACGGGTCGCGGGGCGCGCGCTCGAGGCCGTCGCCGCGGGCGCGAAGGACGACGGTCCGGCGGACCGCACGCACGTGTGGGTCGATCCCGAGCTCGAGATCATCGGCCGGGTCGAAGGCGCTTGTGCCGAGCGGCGGCTGCGCATCTGGAAGCACATGGGCTTCGCGCGCATCCAGCGGGGCGCCGGGTTCGAGGATCACCTGATCGATCGCCAGTTCGGGACGATCGCGGGCCGCCTCGAGCCCGAGGAGACTGAGCTCTATCGCGCGCTCGCGCCGCGCCGGCTCGACGAGGTGCTGGCCAAGCCGGTGCTGCGCGCGATCGCGTCGGAGTGCCCGAACTGCGGCGTCGAGCTGGAGCTCTCGCCGCGCGCGAAGCTCGCGTTCTGCCCGACCTGCGCGACCGCGATGCGCATCTCGGCCGACGGGCTGGCCGCGCTCGACTACGAGCTCGGCGCGCTGCCCGAGCCCGACGGAGCGGACGCGCTCGTCGGCTATCCGTTCTGGGCCTTCCCCGCGTGCGTGCGCGCCGGTGGCCGCGAGTTCCGCCGCCTCTGGGACTGGCTCGAGCGGGTCAGCCCGCAGCCCGCGGCGGAGCGCTTTCGCGAGAGTGACCCGGCGGAGGCGCGCCTGTTCGTGCCCGCGCGCGAGGTATTCGGCACGCGCGAGCTCGACGACGCGTTCGCCGCGCTCGCGGCGGTCGCGACCTGGCGCCAGCCCGCCACGCGAGTCACGCGCGCGCAGCCGGGCGACGGCATGCGCCTGCTCGACGTCGAGCTCGAGGCGGAGCGCGCGGCGCCGCTCGCGAAGTTCGCGCTCGTCGCGCTGCACGACCGACAGAGCACGCGCGCGCTGAACGGGATGTCCTTCAAGACCTGGGTCGCGGACGCGCAGCTCTCGCTCGGCGCGCCGTGTCTGGTCGTGTTGCCGCTGGCGCTGCACGCGGATGAATGGCTGCCGCTGGGTCGCGCGGCGCAGCTCGATCTGCGCAGGGCGCCCGTGTATCCCAGGCCGGTGGCGCGGGCGGTGCTCGAGGACTCGGGCCAGCTCCCGAGGCGCACGAAGGCGTTCGCGCTGCGCTGATCCCGCGCTCAAGCCGCTCGCGCGAAGCGCCGAATCGAGCCGGGACGCCCGCCCTGGCGTTGGTGACGCGGGCGGCGAGGAGGAGCGGCGATGGCCAAGGTGCGAGACACGCTGCGCGCGCAGCGCGGTTCCCTCGAACGCCTGATCGAGCGCGTACCGGGCTTCCGCGGCTATCTGGGCCGCGAGCAGCGGCGCGAGGCAGACAAGCTCCTGCGCGACCACGGGGCGGCGCGGCTCGACTGCGTCGTGCGCGATTTGAACGGCGCGATCGCGAAGGCCTCGCTCGAGGAGATCGGCGAGCACCAGGAGCTGGTCACGCAGGTCGAGAAGCTGCGCGCGGAGCTGCGCTTCGCGGACCGCGGCTACTCGGGCTTCTTCGACGACGTGAAGCTCGACGGCGACGCCGCGCTGGACGCCGTGTACGCGCAGGACGAGCGGATCGTCCTGCAGGTGGAGGAGATCGCGGCGCAGGTCGCCGAGCCGGAGTTCTCTCCGGCGAAGCTGCGCGGCAGCGTCAAACGTCTCGGGCTCGCGCTCGCCGATCGGCGCAACGCGATCCTCGGCCTGGGATCGAGGTAGTCGTGTCGCAATTCATCGAAGTCATCGAGTGTCTCGATCGTTCCGCCCAGACACTGGTCTCGCGCTTCCCCGAGCAGGGCTCGGCGGAGATCAAGCTCGGGGCGCAGCTGATCGTGCGCGACAGCCAGGCCGCGATCTTCGTGCGCGACGGCCGCGCGCTCGACACCTTCGGCGCCGGCAGACACACGCTCACGACCCTGAACGTGCCTCTCCTGACGAAGGCGCTCTCGCTGCCCACCGGCGGGAAGAGCCCCTTCCGCGCCGAGGTCTACTTCCTGAACCTGCGCACCTTCGTGAATCAGAAGTGGGGCACGATGGAGCCGATCCTGTTCCGGGACAGCGAGTTCGACATGGTCCGGCTGCGCGCGTTCGGGATCTACGCGTACCGCATCTCGAACCCGCAGGTGTTCCTGCACTCGCTGGTGGGCACGGTGAGCGAGTTCACGACCGAGGCCGTGGCCGACTTCTTCCGTGGGCTGATCGTGACTCAGATGGCGGACTTCCTCGGCGCGCACCTGCACAGCGTGCTCGAGCTCGCCCAGCACTACGCCGCGCTCTCGGCGGGCATCCAGGCCAAGGTGCTCGCCGACTTCGAGAAGTACGGCGTCGCGATCTCGGACCTCAAGGTGCTGTCGATCTCGCCGCCAGACCACGTGCAGGAGATGATCGACAAGCGCGGCGGCATGGCGGCCGTCGGCTCACTCGACTCGTTCGTGCGCTACCAGGCCGCGAACGCGCTCGAGAAGTCGGCTGCGGGCGGAGGCGGCGCAGGCGGAGGCGGCCTCGCGGCCGCGGGCGTCGGCGCCGGCGCCGGCTTGGGGCTCGGCGCGGGCATGGCGGGAATCGTGACTCAGGCGCTCGGCGGCAAAGCGGCCGCGAGTCACTGCGCCGCCTGCGGCGCGGGGGTCGCGAGCGAGGCGAACTTCTGCTCGAGCTGCGGCGCGAACCAACGCCCCGCGCCTCTGACCTGCCCGGCCTGCAGCGCGCAGAACGCCTCCGGCTCGCGCTTCTGCGCTGCCTGCGGGACACAACTAATCCCCTCCTGACCACCGATCGCGGCGGGTCGGCGAGGCCAGGGCCGAGCCGCAGGCGAGCGAAGTCAATCGGACGCGTTGAAGAGCTCGGAGAGCTCCTTCAGCGCGCGGGGCATGCGGGGGCCGTACCAGGAGAGGAGCTCGCCCTCGAGGATGTGGATGCGGCCGGAGCGCGCGGCGGGGCAGTCGAGCTCGAGCAGCTCGCGGCGATCGGACTGCGCGAAGCGGTAGGGCTCGGTCGGGAGCAGGAGGACGTCCGGCGCCGCGGCTTCCAGCGCGCCGCGCTCGATGCGCGGGTAACGGCCGCCGCCGACGACGGCGAACGGATTGTGCGCGCCCGCGCAGGCGAGCAAGTCACTCGCGAACGTGTCGCCCCCGACGACCATCAGCGGGTCGCGCCAGACGAGCGCCACGACCCGCGGGCGCCGAGCGGGCATGCGTTCGGCGAGCTGCGCCAGGAGTGACTCGACTTCGGCGCCGATCGCGTCGGCTTCGCCGGCGCGCGCGACGATGCGGCCGAGCGCGCGCATTTCGCGCACCGCCTCGGCGACGCCGCGCGCGTAGGTCACGAAGACGCGCAGGCCGGCGGCCTCGAGGCGCTCCACGTCGCGCTCGCGATTCTCCTCCTTGTTCGCGATCACGAGATCTGGGCCGAGCGCCGCGATCGCGCGCACGTTCGGGTTCTTCGTGCCGCCGATACGCGGTACGCGCGCGACCCGCTCCGCGGGGTGGACGCAGTACTCGGTCGCGCCGACGACGGCGTCGCCCGCGCCGAGCGCAAACAGGGTCTCGGTCCACGAAGGCACGAGTGAGACGATCCGCCGCGGCGGCGAGGAGAACTCGTGCTCGCGTCCCAGCGCGTCGGTTTCCAGCAATGCGTCTCCCGGTTCAGCCGGGCCGCGGCGCTATTGGCTGGGACCGGTGTCGAAGAGCAGGTGCACGATGTCGGGGTGACCGTGCGACGTCGCGAGTGTAGCCGCGGAGAGCCCGTCGGCGGTGCGCGCGTTCCGGTCCGCGCCGCGCTGCAGCAGGAGCTGCACGATGTCGCCGTGGCCCGCGGCGGACGCGTGGAGCAGCGGCGTCCAGCCGTGGTCGTCGCGCGCGTCGGCCTGTGCGCCCGCGGCGAGCAGCGCGCGCAGGTACGAGGTCTGGCCATCGCGAGCGGCCTTCGCCAGCGCCCGGTTGTTCTCGCGCCGGCGGCGGTCGCGGTCGCTGCCGCCCGGCAGGACCGAGGCCAGCATCAGCGCCGTGCGGCCGTCCTGTGACTTCACGTTCGGGTCCGCGCCCTTCTCGAGCAGCATGAGCGCGATCGGGCCGTGACCCGCGGCCGAGGCGAGCAAGAGCGGCGTCCAGCCTGCGCGGTCGCGCACGTTCGGGTTGGCGCCCTTCTCGAGCAGCACCCGCGCGGCGTCGAGGTGACCCTCGCGCACGGCGCGGATCAGCGAGTTCTGGCCGTCCTCGGCGCTGGCCTCGAGCTTCGCGCCCGCGGCGAGCAGCGCGAGCAGCGCGCGCACCCGGCCCTTCCAGGCGGCGTACATCAGCGCGGTCTGGCCGGTCGCGGAGCGCGCATCGACCTGCGCGCCGCCGGACAGCAGCGCGTTCACGACGATCGTGCGGCCCTTCATCGCCGCCAGCATCAGCGGTGTCTGGCCGCCGCGCGCGCGGCTGTTCGGGTCGGCGCCCGCCTGCAACAGCGCGAGCGCGACGTCGCTGTGGCCCTCCTGCGCGGCGAGCATCAGCGCGGACATGCCTTTGCGGTCGCGCGCGTTCGGGTCGGCTCCGGCCTTCAGGAGCGACGCGACGGAATCCATCTGCCCCATCTGCGCCGCGCGAGTCAGCGCGATGCGGCCGGGCTCGCCGCGTACCCCGAGGCTCGGATCGTGCTCCACGAGCATCTCGACGATGCGCACGTGGCCCTCGCGCGCGGCGCGCGCCAGGGCACTCTGTCCGTCGCCGGCGCTGATGCGCGGATCCGCGCCGCCCTCGAGCAGGATGCGCGTGATGGCCTCGTAGCCGTTCGAGGCGGCGACTTGAAGCGGGGTCGTGCCGACGTTCGTCTTCGCGTTCACGTCGGCGCCCGCGCGCACGAGCATGCGCACGACGTCGGTGCGGCCTTCGTTCGCGGCGCGGAACAGCGGGGTCTGCCCGGCGTTGGTGGTGTCCTCGAGGCTCGCGCCCGCGACGAGCAGCGCGCGGACCGACCCGAGCTCCCCCGCCCGCGCGGCTTCGCCGAGCGCCGACGCGCCGCTGCGGCTGTGCGCATCGACGTCGACCCCCTTCTCCACCATCGCTGTGAGCAGCCTCTCGTCGCCCTTCTGAGCGGCGTCGACGAACAGGTCGTTCGCGACGCGCAGCTCGGGCAGCAGCAATGCCGGATCGGCGCGGGACAGGTCCGCGCCGGCGCGCCTGAGGTCGTCGACGACGTCGCGATGGCCCTCGCGCGCGGCAACCACGAGCGGTGTCTCGCCCAGCGAGTCGGAGGCGTCGATCGAGGCGCCGCTCTCGAGCAGCTTGCGCACGGTGTCACCGCGGCCCTTCTCGGCGGCCAGGAGCAGCGCGGTCTTGCCCTCGCTCGAGCGCGCGTTCACGTCCGCGCCCTTCGAGAGGAGCGCGGCGATCAGCGTGCCGGTCGGGGTGCGCGCGGCTGCCGTGTCCGGGCCCGCGGCGACGTCGGCGACGACGTTGGGATCGTCGGGGCGCAGGCTCGCGAGCAGGCCGGCGAGGTCGTCGTGCTTCTCGGCCTTCGCGTAGTCGAGCGCGCTGCGCCC
>DATFUE010000436.1:0-3356 GCA_035261165.1 Myxococcota bacterium | reverse complement strand
CGGCGCTCACGTGCGAGCGCGTGCTCCACCAGGCGGCGAGCTCGTCGGGCGCCGCGAACCACGCGCCGCGCGCGCGCAACTCTTCTCTGACTCGCGCGAAGGGCGCCTCGCGGCCCGCGGCGGCGCGGCGCTCCACATGATCTACCGCGGGGCGCCCGTGGCCTGGCTCGGCGTCTCGCCGGAGCAGGTCGCCGAGTCACGGCAAGCGCGCGCGCTCGCCGAGAACGCGCTCCGCTACGCGCTGCGCGAGCCGGTGCTCGACCTGCGCGCCTGGCCCGAGGGGCGGCCCTGCGCCGTGCTCGTCGACGCCGCGCACCTCGGGTCGTCCGGGTCGACGTGTCAGCTCGACGTCGCGGCCAGTGAGTCGGACGGGCTGCGCGCGCTCGCGCACGCGGGCTGTCGCTTCGCCGCGGTGCCTCCCGACGGGCGCGCGCTGCCGGAGCTGCTCGACGTCGACGGGTCGGCGCTGGTCGCGATCCCGGAAGGGCGCGCGCAGGCGACGGCGCGCGGCTCCGAGCTGTTGCGCGAGCTGCTCGCGGGCTACGAGCGCGCCGAACGCCTGGGCGGCGTCTACTCGCTGCGCGCCGAAGCCTGGCGCGCCGCCGCGGGCCGCGAGGCGCCCTTCGCGCGAGTCAGAGAAGAGTTGCGCGCGCGCGGCGCGTGGTTCGCGGCGCCCGACGAGCTCGCCGCCTGGTGGAGCACGCGCTCGCACGTGAGCGCCGGGCTGTCCGTGCTCGCGCGCGACCGGGTTCGCGTCACGTTCGCCAACTCGGGGGGCGGAGTCGCGCGCGGCGTGACGGCGCGCGTGTACTTGCCGGGCGGCGCAGACACCGCCCGGGTCGAGTCCGGTCTGAGCCTGCGCGCGGCTCCGCTGGTGCGCATCTCGGCCGACCACACGTGGATCGAAGTCGTCGAGCGCTCGCTCGACCCCGGAGCGGAAGTCACCTACACCATCCGCTTCTGAAGGAGCGGACCATGGAGAACCCCCTGCTCGAGCTCGGAGCGAACGGGCTTCCGCGCTTCGACGCGGTGCGGCCGGAGCACGTCGTGTCGGGCATGCGCGCGCTGCTCGCGGAGCTCGGCGGAGAGGTCGCGGCGCTCGAGCGGGACGTCGCGCCGACCTGGGACGGCGTCGTCGATCCGCTGGAGCGGATCGGTGACCTCCTGGCGACCCGCTGGAGCGTGGTCGGCCACTCGCTCGGCGTGAGGAACTCGCCCGCGCTGCGCGCCGCGCACGAGGCGGTGCAGGCGGACGTCGTCCTGTTCGCGCTGCGGCTCGCGCAGAGCCGGCCGATCTACGAGGCGCTCGTGGCGCTGCAGAAGAGCGACGAGTTCGCGCGCCTCGACGCCGCGCAGCGGCGGATCGTGTCGCTCCTGATCCGCGACGCGCGGCTCGCCGGCGTCGGGCTCGAGGGTGCCGCGCTCGAGCGCTTCCAAGCGATCGCCACCGAGCTCGCCGAGCACCAGACCGCGTTCTCGAACCACGTGCTCGACGCGACGAAGGCGTACGCGCTCGCGCTGCGCGAGCCGGGGGAGATCGAGGGCCTGCCGGCGAGCGCGCTCGAGCAGGCCGCCGAGTCCGCGCGCGCCGCGGGCGAGGCGAACGCGAGCACCGAGCACGGCCCGTGGCGACTCACGCTCGAGATGCCCGCGCTGATTCCCGCGCTCCAGCACTTGCGGCGCCGCGATCTGCGCGAGCGCCTGTACCGCGCGAACCTGGTGCGCGCGAGCTCGGGCGAGAGCGACAACACGGCGCTGATCGGCAAGATCCTGCACCTGCGCCGCGAGCAGGCGCGATTGCTGGGCTTCGCGACCTTCGCCGAAGAGTCACTCGCCTCGAAGATGGCGCCCGACGTGGCCGCCGTGCGCCGGCTCATGGAGGAGCTCCTGCGAGTGTCTCACGCCGCCGCCGAGCGCGAGATGGACGAGCTGCGGGCGTTCGCGCGCGCGCATGGCGAGACGAACGAGCTCATGCACTGGGACATCGCCTATTGGGCGGAGCGCCAGCGCGAGGCCCTGTTCGCCTACTCCGAGGAAGACCTGCGACCCTACTTCCCGCTGCCGACGGTGCTGCGCGGCTTGTTCGCGCTCGCGGAGCGGCTCTTTGGGGTGTCGATCCGCGCGGCCGACGGCGACGCGCCCGTGTGGCACCCCGACGTGCGCTTCTTCCGAGTCAGCGACGAGTCCGGCTCGCCGCTGGCCGCGTTCTATCTCGATCCGTATTCGCGGCCGGCGGAGAAACGCGGCGGCGCGTGGATGGACGAGTGCGTCGGGCGCAGCCGGCTGTTCGCGGACCGCGACGGGCGCGCGCGCCTGCCCGTCGCGCACCTGGTGTGCAACCAGACGCCGCCCGTCGGCGGCAAGCCCTCGCTGATGAGCTTCGACGAGGTGCAGACCCTGTTCCACGAATTCGGCCACGGGCTGCAGCACATGCTGACTCGCGTCGAGTACGGGCTCGCATCGGGCATCCGCAACGTGGAGTGGGACGCGGTCGAGCTGCCGAGTCAGTTCATGGAGAACTGGTGCTATCACCGCGAGACCTTGCTCGGCTTCGCGCGCCACTTCGAGACCGGCGCGCCGCTGCCCGACGAGCTGTTCGCGAAGCTGCGCGCCGCGCGCACCTACCGCGCGGGCTCGGACATGCTGCGCCAGCTCTACTTCTCGCTGCTCGACCTGGAGCTGCACGACGGCTTCGACCCCAACGGGCCGGTGACACCGTTCGCTGTACAGCAGGAGGTCGCGAAGCGCGCGACCGTGCTCGCGCCACTGCCCGAGGACCGCTTCCTGTGCAGCTTCGGCCACATCTTCGCCGGCGGCTACGCCGCGGGTTACTACTCGTACAAGTGGGCCGAGGTGCTCTCCGCAGACGCCTTCGCGGCCTTCGAGGAAGCGGGGCTCGAGAACGCGGCCGCTCTGCGCGGCATCGGTCGCCGCTACCGAGACACCGTGCTCGGCCTGGGCGGCAGCGCGCCGGCGATGGAAGTGTTCAAGTCGTTCCGCGGCCGCGAGCCGAGGACCGACGCGCTCCTGCGTCACTACGGGCTGCTCGCAGCGTGAGCACTCATTGATGGAGATCAACGCGCGGGATCCCGGCCGGGGCGTACAGTGCAACGCGCATGGCCGCTCCCGATCCTGAAACCAGCCTGATCCGCTGTCCCAGCTGCGGCGCGACGAACCGCGTACCGCACGCAAAGCTCGCCCGGGGACTGACTCCGGTGTGCGGCCGCTGCAAGGCGCCGCTGCTCGCCGAAGACAAGCCGCGCACGGTCAGTGACGCGTCGTTCGCGGACGAGGTCGAGCGCTCGCCGCTGCCGGTGCTGGTCGATGCCTGGGCGCCCTGGTGCGCACCGTGTCGC
>DATFUE010000435.1:0-2664 GCA_035261165.1 Myxococcota bacterium | reverse complement strand
CCAGTTTTGGCGCCGCGCGGCGTCGATCTCAAAGCCGGCCGCAGAGCCGAGTTGGAGCGAAGCCATGGCGCCTAGGGAGAACGAGCAGATGACGGGCCACGAGGATCTCGGGCGGTCGAGTCAGATGGCGCGCATGAAGCGCGGCGTCGGCTACTGCGAGAACACCGAATGTGAAGACTACGCGAAGGGCGTGTTCCTGCTGAATCACGGGGACACGTTCTACTGCCCGCGCTGCCGCCAGCTCGGCAAGGTCGAGAAGGAGCGCGGCTTCTACACCGGCAACTCCGACATCTTCAAAGAGGTCCGCGTCGAGTACAACTTCGACCCGATCCACGGGATCTACCGGGAGATCGCGATCGTGCGCGACGAGAGCCTCTGGGGGCGCAACAACGTCTACACGCTGCAGTCGCCGCTGATCAAGACCGAGAAGCGCGCGCTGAAGGTCGCCGAGGCGATCCTCGCCAACCTGAACCGCTACCGCGGCCTGCTCTCAGGCGACGACATTCCGCGCACGACCGAGATCATCCTGTCGTTCGACGACGACTTCGAAGAGTTCCAGAAGCGCCTGTCGCAGCTCTCGAAGGAATGGGAAGCCAGCGGGCTGCGCGAGCTGTCTCCGCGTTGATCCGCACTGCAGGTCTCTATCACCTGCACCTGCATGTCGCCGATCTCGAGCGCTCGCTGCGCTTCTACACCGAAGTCTTCGGCATGCGCGAGCTGTTCCGCGACGGCCCACAGATGGTGTTCCTGCAGACTCCGGGTTCCAAGGACCTGCTGACACTGAACGGTGACGCCTCGCTCGCGCGCAACGCGGGAGCGAGCGCGGGCGTCGATCACTTCGGCTTCCAGCTCGCCCCGGACGCGAACCTCGACGAGGCGATCGCGGAAGTCGAGAAAGCGGGCGGCAAGCTCCTGCGGCGCAGCGGCCCCGACGACGGCAGGCGTTACGCCTACGTCAGCGACCCGGACGGCTATACGATCGAGCTCTAGGGCGCCGGTGGCTCCGGCCGCTGATCGAGGCTCGCCACGATGTCGAGGTGCGCGCGAGCGCGCGCCGCAGCTCGCCGGGCGAGAAAGTGATCGAGGAACCAGCCGGTGTCTTCGTCCGAACCGTGGTCGCTGGGCGGCGGCAGCATTCTGCCGGCTCAGCGGATCGCGCGCCGACTCAGCGCACGCGTGCGCGCGCGGTCGGAGAGCCGACCCATGAGCGGGTCACTGATCGCGTCGAAGGCGCCCGACCGCCCGCAACGCCAGCCGGGGCCACGTGCTCCGCCCCGTCTCGCATCGAACGCGATTCTACCTGCCGAGCTCTCCCCGCAGGTAGCGATTCCACGCGCGCTCCGCGAAGCCGCGGCACGAGAGCCCGTAGCGCGCGAAGTAGCGCTCGAGGTTCGCCACGTCACGGCGCAGGTACTCGAAGCCGCCGGGGTGGGTGTGCAGGTTCAGTGACTGCGGCACGTCGATGATCCAGGGCCGGTCGGCGAGCCAGAGCACGTTGTACGCCGAGAGGTCGGCGTGCACGAGGTGCAGGTCGAGGAAGATCTCGACGTTGCGCTGCAGGCGCTCGAGCGCCGCGCGCGCGGCGTCGGGCTCGAGCTCCACGAAGCGGAGCTGCGGCGCCGCCCCCTCCCCGTCTCCGACGAGCTCCATCAAGATCGCATCGGCGCTGCTCGCGAGCGGCTCCGGCACGTCCGCGCCGGCGTCGTGCAGGCGGCAGAGCGTCTCCCACTCCCAGGCGACCCACTCGCGCTGCGCCATACGCCGTCCGGTGTCGGTCTTCGTGCGCATCGCGCGCTTCGCGCGCGCGTCGAGCGCCGTGCGCTCGCCCGCGTACACGCTCCCGCCGCGGAACGCGCGGAACTTCGCGGCGCGATACACCTTCGCGGCCAGATACTCGACGCCCACCGACGGGTGCGCGGCGCACAGATACACGGTCGCTTCCTTGCCGTCGCCGACGACGCCGAGCACGTCGTTGATCAGACCCTGGCCGCCGAACTGCGCCAGCACCTCGGCCTTCTCGATCTCGGCCAGCATGCCACGGGTGAACGCGGCGCCCGCCAGACGGGAGCCGCCGATTCGCTTCGACAACTTTGCTCTCCAAGGCGAGGAAGAGCGCGAGACGAGACTTGGCCACTTGGGCTCGAGCCTCCGGCTCGCGGGTTCCTCGCCGAGAGCGTCTATCCAGGCCCCGAGTCGCGCGTCAGCGGCGCGGCGGGGCGGTCCGGAGGCGTGAGCAGAACCGAATGACTTGGACCGTCATGTGTCGCCTCCTTCGCTCGAGATGCGCGGGCAGCCCACCCGAGCTCCGTATCGAGCCGCGCCATCGTACACGAGGCGGCGCAGGGATCAAGTCGGTCGCAGGAGCGCGATGCCGGCGAAGAGCAGACCGAGACCCGCGAGCTTCTGCGCCGTGATCGACTCCTGGAAGAACAGGATCGCGCCCACGGTGGTCACGATCAGCATCGCGACGTCCGAGATCGGGATCGCGATCGACGCCTCGAGCTTGCCCGTCGCGAGGCGCACGAACGCGAGCAGGCCGACGCCCTGCATCAGACCCGCGATCGTCAGCGGCCAGAGCTGCGCGCGCGTCGGCGCGGAGTCGCCGCTCCACAGCGCTGCCGCGCCGACCGGGACGAGCGACACGAGCGCGAGCAGGAGCGAGCC
>DATFUE010000434.1:0-2340 GCA_035261165.1 Myxococcota bacterium | reverse complement strand
TGCTCGCTCGAGACCTTCACGACCTCGTCGATCAGCGCGGTCTCGAGAATCTCCGGGATGAAGCCGGCGCCGATGCCCTGGATCTTGTGCTTGCCGGGCTTGCCGCCGGAGATCACCGGGCTCTCGGCCGGCTCGACCGCGATCGCCTTGAAGCTCGGCTTCTTCGCCTTCAGCACCTGGGCGACACCGGTCAGTGTACCGCCCGTGCCGATGCCGGAGATCAGGAAGTCCACCTCGCCGTCGGTGTCGTTCCAGATCTCGAGCGCGGTGGTCTCGCGGTGCACCGCCGGATTCGCAGGATTCTTGAACTGCTGCGGGATGAAGCTGTCGGGAACCTTGGCCGCGATCTCCTCGGCCATCTTGATCGCGCCGTTCATGCCGTCCGCGCCGGGAGTCAGCACGACCTTCGCGCCGTACGCGCGCAGCACCGCACGCCGCTCGCGCGACATCGTGTCGGGCATGGTGAGGATCAGCTTGTAGCCCTTCGCGGCGGCGACCATCGCGAGCGCGATGCCGGTGTTTCCGGACGTCGGCTCGACGATCGTGCTCTTGCCGGGCTTGATCTTGCCCGCCCGCTCCGCGGCCTCGATCATCGCGGCGCCGATGCGGTCCTTCACGCTGCTCGCCGGGTTCTGCGCCTCGAGCTTCGCGACCACCTGCGCCTTCACGCCGGCAGTCACTTTGTTGAGCCGCACCAGCGGGGTGTTTCCGATCAGCTTCGTCACGTCGTTCGCGATCTTCATGACCTGTTCTCCTTCGTGTCGCGGCCCCGGAATGGTAACACCGGCTCGGGCGGCCCGGGGGTCCCGGGCTCAGCTCCCCGGCAGGGCCAGGTTCGTGGCCTCGACGCGCGCGCCGGGGGTCGCGGCAAGCAGGCGCGCGGCGATCTCGGCGACCAGCGCGCGCACGCCCGCGCTGCGCTCGGGGTGAGTCATGGGATCGAGGCGCACCGTGGTGCTGCCCCGGTCGTGCGCCGAGAGCTTCACGTAGAAAGGCTGCTTGCGCCCGGCCTCGATGCACAGCGCTTCGATCAGGATCCCGCGGCCGCCGCGCTCGAGATACAGCTCGTCGGCGCGCAGGACGTCGGAGCCGCGGCGCACGACCAGCGGGGTCCAGGCGCGCGCGAACGCGGCGAGATCGCAGTCACCCGCGATCACCGCGTGGGGCATGCGACCTCGCGCACCGGCGCGAACGAGCGGCGGTGGATCGGGCTGGGCCCCAGCCGCGCCAGCGCCTCGAGGTGCTCGGGCGTCGCGTAGCCGACGTGGCGCGCGAAGCCGTACCCGGGATGTGCGCGGTCGAGCTCGCGCATGAGCGCGTCGCGGTGGACCTTCGCGATCACCGAGGCCGCGGCGATCGACGCCACGCGCGCATCGCCGCCGATGACCGCGACCTGGTGACACGGCAGGTCCGGCACGCGCCGCCCGTCGACGACGACGGCGTCCGGCGCCGCGGCGAGCGCGGCCAGTGCGCGGCGCATCGCGAGCTGGCCCGCGCGGTAGATGTTCAGCCGGTCGATCTCGTCGGGCCAGGCTGCGCCGAGCCCGACTTCGAGCGCCGCGGCGCGGATCTCCCCCTCGAGTCTCTCGCGCGCCTCGGGCCGCAGGCGCTTGGAGTCGTCGAGGCCGACGAGCGAGAGGCCCAGCGGCAGGACCAGCGCGCAGGCGATGACGGGTCCCGCGAGGGGCCCCATGCCGACTTCGTCGAGGCCCGCGATGCGCGCGTGACCCTGGGCGCAGAGCTCTCGCTCGAGGCGCCAGAGTCTCCCCACCCGGCGGCGCTCGCAGGCGAGCGCCGCGCGGCGCGCGGCCAGCTCCTCGGCCAGGTGCCGAGCGCCCGCCCGCTCGTCGGCGCGCAGCCTGCGCAGCAGGAGCGACGGAATCGCGACACCGTCCTGTGTGTAGCGGCGGCGCAGCTCCGCGAGGCCGATGCGCCCGAGCTCCACCGCTACTCCTCGCGCTCCATGCCGAGGCGCGTCTCGATGCGCCGCACGCGCTTGATCAGCTCCGGAAGCCGCTTGGACGCGACGATGACCCGCGTCCACAGCCGGCGCTCCATCGCCGGGTAGCCGAGCACCTGCTCGCCCGGCGCGATGTCGTTCGCGGCCGCGGCCTGCGCGCCGAGCACGGCGCCGTCTCCGATCGTGAGGTGCCCCGCGGACGCCGCGCGGCCGGCGAGGAACACCCTCTTTCCCACGACGGTGCTGCCGGCGATGCCGGTCTGCGCGCACACCGTGCTGTGCTCGCCGATCTCGACGCCGTGCGCGATCTGCACTTGATTGTCGACCTTCACGTCTACACCAAGGCGTGTACGCACGTCGGCGTGGCCGCGCCTGGGATG
>DATFUE010000433.1:0-3729 GCA_035261165.1 Myxococcota bacterium | reverse complement strand
ATGCCCGGTCGATCGCGTCCGACCGCCGAGACGATGAACCACTTGCGCATCTACTCCACTCCAGTCCTGATGAACGGCGCGGCGTACCTGTGAACGGCGTACCTGTGAACGGCGCGGGTCTCGCGCCTCGCGCCTTGGCGCCTTGCCGGCTGATTCTAACGGAACGCGCGGTCGGGCGGCCGCAACGCGTCACCCGGGGCCGCAATTCGGCGTCGTGTTGCGCACCCCTCATCGTGCGCTTGCGCGTTGGTGTTTGAGATCACTGGAGCTCGCCGCGTCGGCTTCCGACGCCGCGCCCGCAGGCTCACCGCGAAGCTGCACGCGCGCCTGCGCTTGGCATGTCGCTTGCTCAGTCAGCACTGTGTCCGGAGCTCGTTGCTTCGGGCATGGGAGTGCCCGGGCCGGAAACCCCTCCCCTCGCGCAGTGCGAGGTTCCGGCCCGGGCTTTCTGTTTTCGCGCGCGTCACTCAGTGTCTCGCGCCTCGCTGCCGACCTTGTAAGGAGTGGACGGCCCGAGCCCAGACACTGCGTTGCCACTCGAGCCCCGCCGCGACGGCATTCGGCGAGCGATCGTGTTGTCCGGAGGTGGCGCGCGTGGCGCCTACGAAGCCGGCGTCCTGCGCTTCGTGTTCGGCGAGCTGCCGAAGCGCCTCGGCTTCCAGCCGCGCTTCGACGTGTACTCCGGCACCAGCGTCGGCGCCGTGCACAGCTGCTATCTCGCGGCGCTCGCCGACGATCCCGAGGCGGGCGTGCGCAACCTCGTCGAAGTCTGGCGCAACATGTCCTTCTCGCGCGTGTACCAGTTTGGTGTAGGGGACGCCTGGAGCTTCGCGAAGTCACTGCTCGGCTTCGTGACCGGCAGCTCGATCGGCGCCGCCGCGGACAAGTCGCGCATCCACGGGCTCTTGAACACCGCGCCCCTGGAGCGGCTCGTGGTCGAGGGCATTCCCTGGCGGCGGCTGCGCCGGAACCGGCGCGCAGGTCTCTTCTCGGCGGTCTGCGTCAGCACGACCGAGCTCGCCACCGGCCGCACGGTCACGTTCGTGGACCACCGGGACCGCGAAGTGCCGACCTGGACGAACGACGTGCTGCACGTCGCCAAGCCCGCGCGCATGGGGCCCGAGCACGCGCTCGCGTCGGCCGCGATCCCGTTCTTGTTCCCGACCGTGCGCATCGGCGACACGTTCTATTGCGACGGCAGCCTGCGCCAGCAGACGCCGCTCGCGCCCGCGCTGCGCCTCGGCTCGAACCGGGTGCTCGTGGTCGGCCTGCGCCACGGGCGCCCACCCGCGCTCGACGATCCGCTCGCCACCGAGCGCATCGAGCTCATGCACTCCGCCGGTTTCCTGTTCGGCAAGATCCTCGACACGCTCCTGATCGACCGCCTCGAGTACGACCTCGGCCAAATGCGCATCGTGAATCGCATCCTGCGCGCGGGCATCGAGCTGTACGGCGACCAGTATCTCGAGAGCGTCAACGAGCAGGTGAAGAAGGAGCGCGGGCTGGGCTTCCGCGTGGTCGAGGACTGTCTGATCCGCCCGAGTCGAGACATCGGCGGGATCGCGGCGCGCCACGTTGCGCGCGCCCGCACGAACCCGCAGCGCTCGCGGCTGGGCCAGCTCGCGTTCGCCGCGCTCACGCGCGGCTCGCCGGCGACCGAGGCCGATCTGATGAGCTACCTCTTGTTCGACGGCGACTACGCCGCCGAGCTGATCGAGCTCGGCTACGCCGACGCCGCCGCGATGGAGCCCGAGCTGATCCGCTTCTTTGCGTCGTAGCAATTCCGGAGCGTGGCCGGAGCGCGGCCGGAGCGTGGGTAGGGTGCCCACGCGACCAAAAGGTAGGGTGCCCACGCGGCCCGAAGGGGCTACTTGGTGAAGCGGATCTCGAGCGACGCGGTCTCGCGCTGGCGCTCGAGCGCGAGCTCGATCAGGCGATCCACGAGCTCCGGCAGCGCGATGCCCGACGCCTCCCAGAGCTTCGGGTACATGCTCGCGTCGGTGAAGCCGGGCAGCGTGTTCAGCTCGTTCAAGAGAATCCGGCCGGTGCGCTTCTCCACGAAGAAGTCGACGCGCGCCATGCCCCAGCACTTGAGCGCGCGGAACGCGGCGAGCGAGTAGGCGCGCATCTCCTCGGTCTGCGCGGGAGTCACATCCGCGGGAATCAGGAGCTGAGTCGCCGTGCTCGAGTATTTCGCCTCGTAGTCGTAGAACTCGGCGGTGTACCGCACCTCGCCGAGCTGCGAAGCCTGCGGCGCGTGGCCGCCGAGCACGGCGCACTCGACCTCGCGCGCCTCGACGCCGGGCTCGACGAGCACGTCGTGGTCGTAGCGCGCGGCCTCCTTGATCGCGTGGTGGAGATGCGAGCGCGTGCGCACCTTCTGCACGCCGACCGACGAGCCCGTGTTCGTCGGCTTCACGAACAGCGGGTACGGAAACAGTTCCTCGAGCGCGTCCTCGAACGCCGACGTCGAGAGCAGCGCCTCGTGGCGCGAGATCTCGCGGCACGGCACCACGGGCACGCCGGCGTCGCGCAGCACGGCCTTCGTCAGCGCCTTGTCCATGCACAGCGCGGTGGAGAGCACGCCGCAGCCGACGTAGGGAATGCCCGCGAGCTCGAGCATGCCCTGGAGCGAGCCGTCCTCCCCGCCGCGTCCGTGAATGATCGGAAACACGACGTCGAGCGGCTCCGCGAGCGCGGGCCGCGCATCGTCGCGGCGCAGCAGCTCGAGCCCCGCGCGGAGGCCCGCGAAGCTGCTGCGCGCCCGTGCGCTGCCGATCACCGCGTCGGGCTCGAGCCGCGGCTCGGCCTCTGCCACGTGCCACGCGCCCTCGTGATCTACACCGATCAGCACCGGGCTGTAGCGAGACGGGTCGAGCGCGTGCAGGATCGCGGCCGCAGACGCGACGGACACCTCGTGCTCCGTCGAGCGACCGCCGAACACGATTCCGACCCGCAGCTTCGACATAGGCACGCGAGGATAGCCGCTCGCCGGCCCCTGTCATTGACACGTGAACGCGCGCGTCCGTACCCTGCCCGCGTGACGACGCTCACCCCCGACTCTCGCGCCAGCGACGACGCCGGCGCCAAGCAAGCGGCGCTGTTGGCGCGGCTCGGGGCGTGCGAGTCGCTCGTTGTCGCCTACTCGGGCGGAGTCGACTCCGCGTACCTGGCGTGGGCCGCGCATCTCGCGCTCGGCGCTCGCGCGCTGGCAGTCACTGCGATCTCGCCGTCCTACCCGCGCAGTCACCGCGACATGGCGGAGCGCGTGGCGCGCGCGATCGGCTTCCGCCACGAGTGGATCGACTCACACGAGCACGAGCGCGCCGAGTACGCGCGCAACGCGCCCGACCGCTGCTACTTCTGCAAGACCGAGCTCTTCGACCTGCTCGAGAAGCTGCGCGCCGAGCGCGACTACGGCGCGGTCGCCTACGGGATCAACCGCGACGACACCGGCGACTTCCGGCCCGGTCACCGCGCCGCCGAGGAGCACCGCGTGCTCTCGCCGCTGCTCGACGTCGGGCTCGGGAAGCTCGAGATTCGCGCGCTGTCCGCGGCCGCCGGCCTGGAGACCGCGGAGCTGCCCGCGTCCGCGTGTCTCTCGTCGCGCGTGCCGTACGGCATGGAAGTGACTCCGGAGAAGCTCGCGCAGATCGACCGCGCCGAGGACGCGCTGCGCGCGCTCGGCTATCGCCAGCTGCGCGTCCGGCACCACGGCGATCTCGCGCG
>DATFUE010000432.1:0-2611 GCA_035261165.1 Myxococcota bacterium | reverse complement strand
GGACGGCCGCACGATCGTTGTCGACGTCCTCGATCGAACAACTGGCCAGCCGTTAACCGAGTCGCCTTCGGTCGCCTCGACGAAGCGTTTCGTCGTTGACGGCGGAGCTCTCATCGCGCGCTAGCGCGTGGCCGTGTGCCGATCGCAGTTCGTGACTACATGCCCACGCTGTCTCCTCGCGATGGTCGCGACCTCGACCCACTGCCGAAGAGCAGCCACAGGGCGAAGACGAGCTCCGAAAGTCCGCCGAATCCCTGCAGGCCCACGGCGACCGCCAACGGCAGACCCGGGATCACGACCACCGCGCACCAGCTGATCCCCGCGAGTAGTAGCCAGATCCCGATCCACCGCGGTATGAACCCCGATCGCGCGACGAGGTAGCCGAGTGCGACCAGGAAGAGAGCGAAGAACACAAGGGCGAGGCGCTGCAGGTCACGGTCGGACCCGACCATCCCGATGCTTTGGATGACACAGCCGAGGGCCGCGAGCGGAAGGAGCACGAACGCGACGCGGCGATCGACGGGCGCGACCAGGCGATAGAGCTGCACGCACAGCACGAAGTACGCGGCCGTGCCGACGACCGATAGCTCAAGGCTGTTGAGCACGCCGCCGGCGATGGCGAGGACGATGTAGACGACGTACAAGCGCCCCGCGATGCGCGCTTCATGATGCGAGCGCGAGCTTTCCATCTCGGCGCACTCTCTTCTGTCGATGTGAAGAAGCTATGAACTCGCTAGGTGAGGGCTGCGTGACCCAGGGCATCGCGCACCTGGGCTTGCGAACGGAACGTCTCATCGAGCCCACGCTCTCGCAGCGACCTCGCGATGTGGTCCACGACCACGGCCGCCTCCCCGCGCTGACGGCGCGCCTCGTCCGCATCGCCACGGGCCGCCGCGAGCGCGGCCAGTTCGCCGTGGAAACGCCACAGCAGACGGCGCGACCCGATCGCCTTCGACGCCGCGGCACCGCGCGCTAGCACGGCCCGTGCACCTTCGACGTCTCCGAGCGCACGCAGCGCGTCGGCCTCGAGCAGGTCGAAATCGTGCGCGAGGTTGCGCAGACCCTGGTCGGTCGCGAGCCGGCGATCGTCACGAGAGATGCGCAGCGCTTCGGCCGCTCGGCCGCGCGCGAGCGCGAGCTCTGCGCGCCCGAGCGCGATGTACACCGACATGTAAAGGCTCCCGCGTACGCGGTCGTGGTCGAGCGCGTCGCGCAACACGACGTCGGCCCGTTCGAGATCGCCGCGCTGTACGAGCGCGCGCCCCAGCGCACCAAGCGGCCAGCCGCGCCAGTCCTTGAACTTCGAGGTTGCGAACTCCGCGACACGCTCCAAACGAGCGATGCCCCCATCGACGTCACCGAGTTGGACGTAGAGGTAAGCGAGATCCGACGCCGGGCCCGTCTGTGCCGCGAGGAACCCGCCCTTCTCCGCGTGATCGACCATCTCTTCCCACGCGTCGATGGCCATGCCCCAGTCGCCGCGCTCGAGGTGGACGTATCCGGGCGTGAAGAGACCGTATGCCTGCGCCCACTCGTTGCCGATCTCCTTTCCGATCCGATACGCCTCCATCCCGCTCGCCTCGGCTTTCTCGAGGTCGCCGCGGTACAGGTGGACGAAGGCCAGCGTGCTGGTGCTGTCGGCTTCGAGCGGCCGGTTCCCGACCTTCCTGAAAAGCTCGACCGACTGCGTCAGCACGCGCTCGGCATCGTCGAGCCGGTTCAGCTCGCGGTACGACTGCCCGAGCGAGTTGAGGCTGAACGCGAGCTGCTCGTCGTCGCCGATCTCGCGAGCTATCGCGGCCGACTCGAGACCCGCCGTTGTGCCCGCGTCTTCGTCGCCGCGCCATAGGCCGGCCTGCGAGCGGCTCCAGAGCAGTTTCGCGACCAGCCGTTTGTCGCCGCGCGCCCGTGCGAGCGCGATCACCCGATCCGAAAGCTCTCCCGCCTTGTTCGGATCGGCGAACTCTGTTGGGTTCGAGTAGATCGTGGTCTGCCCGGCGAGGGCCGCACCTTCCATTGCCTGATCGCCGCGCTCACGCGCGACGCGCTCAAGCTCCTCGTACAGCGCGAGCGCCTGTGCGTAGTCGCCTCGGAGCTCCAGCGCGCGCCCGTATCGCAGGTAGGTGTCTTGCAGCATCGTTGCGTCGTCCTGGTCGCTGCGGATCAGCGCGAGCGTGCGCCGGTAATGCGACGTCGCCTCTTCGAGCGCGTGGAGGCGAAGCGCGCGGTCGCCGGCCGCCTTCAGATACCGCACGGCCCGCGGGTCGCCGGCCTCTGCGTAGTGGTGGCCGACGACGGCGGCGAGCTCCTCCGCCTTGTCCGGGAAGAGCGTCTCGAGCGCCTCGCCGACGCGAAGGTGCAGGTCGCGCCTCTTTCGCTGGAGGATCGAGCCATACGCGGCCTCCTGCGTGAGCGCGTGGCGGAACGAGTACTCGCGCTCGGGCTCGCGCGACCGCTCTTGCACGAGCTCGAGGCGCTGGAGTGCGCGCAGCTGCGCGTCGAGCTTGTCCGACGCCTCGCGGATCGCGGCGAGGATGCGGTAGAGGAACGTGCGGCCGATGACGGCGGCCGCCTGGAGCGTCTCCCGCGAATCCGCCTCGAGCCGATCGAT
>DATFUE010000431.1:0-3002 GCA_035261165.1 Myxococcota bacterium | reverse complement strand
CGATCACGCTGCCGGAGATCGAGTTCGAGCCCGGGTCGAGCGCCAGCGAAGTGGGCGCGAGCCGGTTCCCCGAAATGTCGCCGTTCACCGCCTCGCCGTACGACGCAGCGGCGGCGAGGCCGGGCGCGGTAGCGAGAGCGGTCCCGAGCAGCAGCAGCGCAATGCGAACCCGTGGCGTCATCAAGGTTCCCTCCCTGCCGGCCAGGATACGACGCAGCAGGTTCGGGGGTCTAGGTCAATCCGGGGGGGTCTCGCCTCGGTGCCTCACGGATTCGGGGCGATCACGAACGTGCCGATCAAGTGATGGCGCGAGAGGCATTGCACGCGCGCGGGCATGGCGGCGAACGGGCCGGAGGCGAACAGCGCGCTCACGATCCCCTGATTGATGCGCGGGTCGTCCGACTGGCGCACGCACGCGCCGACCACCGCGCCGCTCTGGTCGAGGGAGAAGCTGAGCCGCGCGCGCGCCTCGGTCGCTGAGGACGGCACCAGCCAGCGCCCGTAGACGCGCTTCCTGACGTCCTGGAGGTAGTCGGCGACTTCGGGTCGCTCCACGCACTCGCGGGGCGCGGGCGGATCGAGGCCGGGAATGAGACGCGCCAGCTCGGGCGGTGGACGGTCCTCTGGCAGCCGCCCGCTCGCGACCTCCGGCTTGGCGCTCGAGCGCGCGGGAGTCACTTCCTCCCAGGCGCTGACCCGCTCCTCAGAGTCGTAAGTCACCCACAGGTCGGTGGCGCCGTCGAAGTCGAGGTCGAGCTCGGCGCGCGTCGCGCGCTCGTGCACGAGAAAGAAGGTCACATCGGGCCGGCCGTCCGCGTTGCTGTCGACCTCGCGGCGCGCCACCTCGTGCTTCTCGTCGTACACCAGGTTCGACTTCTGCTTCGCGGGGCAGTCGACGGAGGAGGGCGGCGGCTTCGGCCGCCCGAGCGACGCGCACGAGAGCGCGGCGGCGGACAGCGCGACGAGGGCGGTGGTGCGCAGCGACAGCATGGCGGTCGCGAGAGGATACTCGGAGAATGGCGCGGCTCCGCATCACGCTCGAGTACGACGGCACCGACTTCTCGGGCTTCCAGCTCCAGCCCAACGGGCGCAGCGTGCAGGGCGTGCTCGAAGCGGCGATCGCCGAGATCACGCGCGAGCAGCGGCGCGTCCACCCGGCCGGGCGCACGGACGCGGGCGTGCACGCGCGCGGGCAGGTCGCGCACTTCGACAGCGACACACGACTCACCCCCGGCGATCTGCAGCGCGGGTTGAACGCGGTGCTCCCCCGCGACCTGGCAGTGGTGGCGCTCGCCGAGGCGCTCGCCGACTTCGACGCGCGCCGCGACGCCGTCGCGAAGCTCTACGTCTACCGGATCCTGAATCGCCCCGAGCCGAGCCCGCTGCGCGCGCGCACGAGCTTGCACCTGCGCGCGCCGCTCGACGTCGCGGCGATGGCAGACGCCGCGAAGGCGCTGGTCGGCACCCACGACTTCAGCGCGTTCCGCGGCGCGCCCGGCGGCGCGCCCGAGGACGAGAGCCCGCGGCGCAGCCTGCACCGACTCGCGCTCGAGGCGCGCGCGGACGAGGTCACGATCCTCGCCGAAGGCCGCAGCTTCCTGCGCCACATGGTGCGGAACATCGCCGGCACGTTGATCGAAGTCGGGCAGGGCCGGCGCGCGGCCGACGAGGTCGCGGAGATCCTCGCCTCGCGCGAGCGCGCGCGCGCCGGCGCGACGGCGGCGGCCCACGGTCTGTGCCTGGAAGCCGTGACCTATTGAGTAAAGTAAGACCGCCCGGCGTGGTCGTGCTTCTGCTCGAGCTCGTCGGCCTTCTTTGCCGCGGGGCGCGAGGCGATGCGCGCGAGATATGGCCGCAGGCGCGTGAACGGCGCGAGGCCGTTCGCAGGCGCGGACATCTCGAGCACGTACGAGTTCAGGATGTCCGCGGCCGTGAATCTGCCGCCGACGAGATACTGCTTGTCGGCGAGCGCCGCGTCCATGTAGGTGAGGATCGCCGCGAGCTGCTGCTGCGCATACGGGCCGAGCACGCGCGTCTCCTGGCCCTCGAACTGCACGAAGAGCCGCAGCAGGAGCGGGAACATCGCCGAGCCCTCGGCGAAGTGGAGCCAGTGCAGATACTGCTCGCGTCCCGGCGCGCCGGGCGCGACGGCGAGCTTCCCGCCACCGTACTTCTCGGCGAGATACTCGATGATCGCGCCGGACTCGGCGATCACCACGTCGTCATCCTCGATCACCGGCGACTTGCCGAGCGGGTGGATCTTCTTCAGCTCGGGCGGCGCGAACATCGACGTCGTGTCGCGCTGGTAGGGAAGGATCTCGTACGGCACTGCGAGCTCCTCTAGCGCCCAGATGATGCGCTTCGAGCGCGACTGATTCAGGTGATGCAGCTTGACCATGGGTCTCTCCTTGGCGCCTCAGCGCAGTCGGTAGCGAATCGGCACGCGCTTGGGCGCGCCGACGAAGGTCGCGGCGGTGTACGCGGTCGGCCCGGTCAGCTCGACGGACTCGAGCCGCGGCAACAGCTCGCGGTAGAACGCGCGCAGCTCCATGCGCGCGAGCAGCGCGCCGAGACAGAAGTGCACGCCGGTGCCGAAGGCCAGGTGCTCGCTGGCGTTCTCGCGCGCGACGTCGAAGCGCAGCGAGTCGGCGAACACGTCCTCGTCGCGGTTCGCCGAGAGATACGACATCAACAGCACGTCGCCCTTGCGCAGCGGCGTGCCGCGCAGCACGTAGTCCTCCTGCACGTGGCGCAGGAAGTGCCGCACGGGAGTCACCCAGCGGATCGTCTCCTCGACGGCGTTGTCGACGAGCCCGGGCTCGCGCTGCAGCCGAGCGAGCTGCTCTGGATTGCGAATCAGCGCCTCGAAGCCGCCCGCGAGCGTGCTCGACGTGGTGTCGTGACCCGCGGTCGCGACGATCGCGTAGTACCCGATCTTGCCGAAGGGATCGAGCACGTCGGAGTTCGCGATCACGGTCGCGAGGTCCTCGCCGCGATTCACG
>DATFUE010000430.1:0-3042 GCA_035261165.1 Myxococcota bacterium | reverse complement strand
GTTCACCGAGAGCAGCACCGCGCACGGACTCACTTCATGAATCGCCGTCCAGCCGATGCCGAGCCGCTCCGCGACGCCGGGGCGGAAGTTCTCGATCACCGCGTCCGAGACGCGCGCGAGACCGAGCACGACGTCCGCCGCGCCGGGCTTGCCCAGGTCGAGCGCGATCGAGCGCTTGCCGACGTTCGAGAAGTGCAGCAGCCACGACTGACCGCGGTCGTGGCGCGGCGCGATCCTGCGCGCGTCGTCGCCCTCGGGCGGCTCCACCTTGATCACCTCGGCGCCCATGTCGCTGAACAGCCGGCCGACGTATGGACCCGCGATCACGCGCGAGAGATCGAGCACGCGCACGCCGCTGAGCGCGCCTTCGGCGAAGTCGGGCGACATGCGCGCGATGCTAGCATGGGCCCATGCACGTCGAGCGCGCGCGCAGCGGCGACGCGGCGGCGGTACGCGCGCTCGTCGCGGAAGCCGCGGCGTTCCTCAGTCAGCGCGGCATCCGGCAGTGGATCCCGGGCGGCCTGCCCGCGTTCGTGATTCCGCGCGGCACTTGACGCGCGCGTCCTAGCCTTTCCAGGCCGTGACGCGGGGCACGACGCGGGGCACGTTCTCGCAGTAGCGGCGGTACGCCTCGCCGAAGCGCCGCGTGAGTCCCGGCTCCTCGACGAGCGGGATGTACGCCAGGTTCACTCCGCTGAAGAGCAGCGCCCAGGCGAAGTGCGGCAGCGAGCGCAGGAAGAGCGCCTCGCCGAGCAGCACCGCGATCACGCCCGAGATCATCGGGTTGCGCACCCAGCGATATGGCCCCGACACGACCAGCGCGCGCGGGGGGTCCCACGGCGCCAAGGTCCCCTCGCCCTCCCCCGCGAACAGCTTCAGGCACGCGACGAACAGAGTGACTCCGATGCCGATGAGAGCGATCCCCGCCGCCACGCCCAGCGAGGCGAAGAACGAGTCGGGAAACGCGAGCGACACCAAAAAGCGTCGCGCGATCCACAGCGGCACGAAGATCGCCACCGTCACCGGCAGGACGACGACCGCGAGCACGTGGCGCCAGATCCCGATCACGCCGCCAACGATCCGTCAGTGGCTCGAGATTTGCCAGCCCTGCGCGGGGGAGGCTCGGCTTGGATCCGTTCGCGGCTCAGAAGTACCCGCGCATGAGCCTCTCCACCCACTCCGGCGCGCGCGCGCCGGGGGCGGAGTCGAACTGCGGGAAGTAGGGCTTCAGGTCGAGGATGGGCGTGCCGTCGATCGCGTCGAGGCCGCGCACGCGCAGGCCCTCGGGACTCACTGCGACGAGCGGCACGACGGTGATGCCGAGCGGGTTCGGCCGGTCCTTCGCGCGCTGCGCGAAGATGCCGAGCTCTGGCATGTCGGCCCGGCCGCGCGGGCGGCGCACGAGGTGGCGCGCGGGCTCGAATTTCGCGCCGTGCAGGAACGCGGTCACGAGCACGTGCGAGAACTCCTCGAGCCCGCGCAGGCCGGCGCGGTACTCGGGCTCGAGGACGATCGTCGACTCGATCGCGCCCCAGCTCTCGTCGACTTTCTCCGTCGCGGACGAGTGCACGAAGCCGATCGGTCGCAGGACGAACTCCATCTCTACTTCGCCTTCCTCGCGCCTTTCGTCCGCCCGAGCGCGCGACGCTTCGCGCTGGACTCCCGATATGCCGCAATCGTCGCGGGCAGGTCGACGTCGTACACGCCGAGCTCGAACGCGGTGGTGCGCTGCGGAAAGCCGACCCGGTAGGAGCTGCCGCTCGCCGTGCGCTCGAGTCGGCCGTAGTCGATCAGCAGGCGCCGCAAGGTCACGTGATCGGTCTCGATCGAGGGCGCGATCTCGCGCTGCCACGCCTGCAGCAGCTCGTTGATCTCGCGCTCCTCGTAGGTGCGCGAGCTGTCGAGTGACTGCACGATGCTCTGCATCAGGATCTCGCGGTCACGGCGCGTCCGCGGGAACGGACGCGTGCCGGGGGCCGCACCCAGCTTGCAGAGGCGCTCGACGAACTCGTCGAGGGTGATCATGAGCGCAGACTAGCCGACGGGGACCCCCGCCCCGCGGTGTCTCACTCCTCCTCCGCTTCGATCCGCCACGCGATGTGCGGCGGGACGGCGTGGAGGCGCGCGCCCTCCGCGTGCAACCGGCGCAGCGCGGCGAGTCCGGCCGTGTCCGCGGAGCGGAGGTTCTGGAGCTCCAGGCACACAGCGCTCGAATCGCTTCCGACCGCCTGGTCGAGCTCGCCGACCTCGGCTCCGGTGAGGCGCCCTTCCACGGAGATGCGGCGCGGCGCGGCATCGCTCACGATCGTGATCCGAACGGTCACGGAACGAATCGAGTGCGAGCGCCGTGCCAGCCGCTTCCGGGCCGCGAGAGCCTCGCGATGAGGCGCCACATCATTTCGTCACGACATATCGCGACCCGATTCCAAGTATGATGAAAAAGTGAAGACCGCCGCTCGGTTCGAGGCGCTCCTGGCCGCCCTCTCCTCGAGATTTTCGGGGGTGAGCTGCGAACACATCGACGCGGAGATCGACGGCGCGCTCGAGGCGCTCGCGAGCTTTCTCGGCACCGATCGCGCGAGCTTCGCCGAGCTGCTCCCTGACGACGCGACTATCGCCCTCACTCACTCGTGGGCGAAGCCCGGCTTCGCGGCGGCGCGGATCGAGCCGACGATCGCGGTCGCGTTCCCCTGGTACCACGCCCAGCTTCACGCCGGAGCCGTGCTCCGCTTCGAACGGCTGCCCGACGAGCTGCCGAGCGATGCCGTGGCGGAGCATGCGTATGCGCTCGCGCTGCCGATGCGCGCGCACGTTGCGGTGCCCCTCCTCGTCGACGGGCGCTGGGTCTGCGCGTTGGTCACGGCGATGGCGCAGACCGAACGAGCGTTTTCGGACGAGGAGGTCGGGCGCATTCGGATCATCGGCCAGATCTTGGCCAACGCGGTCCACCGTCGAAACTTGGAGCGCGAGCTGCTCGACAGCATCCGCGAGGTCCGGCTCCTGCAGCGGCGGCTCGAAGCCGAGAACGAGTATCTCCGAGAA
>DATFUE010000429.1:0-3720 GCA_035261165.1 Myxococcota bacterium | reverse complement strand
CGGAGCGCCTGGTGAAGACGCTCGCCGAGCTGATCACGCGGGTTCGGCGAGATCCTTCTTCACGTTGAACAGCTTTCCGTCGCTGGTCTTCGCGAGCCAGGCGTTGTCCCACTCCTGAAGCACGGAGAGCTCGTCTCCGGCAGCGAGCTCGACTTCCTCGAGATCCTCGCCCAGGTTGGCCTGGTGTTTGAGAGTCACCGGCACCTTCAGTCGGATGGAGTCGGCCATGGCCGCGTTCATAGCACAGCGGCGGATCCGGTTTCCATCGCGGGCGTACCCGCGACTGCCGCCAGGGTGATGCGCTTCGCGCCGCTCCGGCGCAGCGCGCGCGCGGCCTCGGCCAGGGTCGCCCCCGTCGTGGCGACATCGTCGAGCAGCAGCACGCGCCGTCCCGCGAGCCGGCCGGGCTCGGCCGCGAAGCTGCCGGCGACGTTCGCGCGCCGCGCGGCGATCGAGAGCCCCGTCTGCGGAGGGGTCGGCCGCGCCCGGTGCAGCGCGCGCTCCACGAGCGGCGCCCCGCTGTGGCGCGCCAGCTGCCGCGCGAGCTCGTGCACCGGATCGCAGCCCTCGCTGCGCACGCGCGCGACGTGCCGGGGCAGCGGCACGATCGCGTCGAAGGCGAGCGCGCGCACCCGCGCGACGAGCCAGGCGACCAGCAGCTCGCGGGCGTCGCGCCGGCCGTCGAACTTGAAGCGCCGCACGAGCTCGAGGCCCGTGCCCTCGTAGGCGATCGCGGTGTGCACCGCGCGCAGTCGCTCGAGCCGGCGCACGCGGCTCGCGCACGGGCGACACAGAAGTGGGTCACCCGAGCGGCGCGGGGCGTCGCAGGCGGGGCAGACGCTGGGAGTCACGAGCTCGAGCAGCGCGCGAGCCAGCCCGGCCATCGCCCCTCTAGTCGGCGCCGACCAGCAGGCTGTGCCCGGTCATCTCGCGCGGCAGCGGCAGCTCGAGAAGCGCGCACAGACTCGGCGCGAGGTCGGAGAGGCCGCCGTCGAGCAGGCGCTTCGCTTCGGGCCGCGCGGTGACCCAGTAGATCGGCACCGGGTTCGTGGTGTGCGCCGTATGCGGGCCGCCGGTCTCGGGATCGATGAGCATCTCGATGTTCCCGTGGTCGGCGGTGATCAGGAGCGTGCCGTCGCGCGCGAGCAGCTCGCGGCTCAGCCGCGCGAGACAGGCGTCGACCACCTCGACGGCTTTGATGGCCGCAGGAATCACGCCCGTGTGACCGAGCATGTCCGGGTTCGCGTAGTTCACGAGCACGAACGCGTAGTCGTGCACCGCGAGCGCGGCGAGCAGCGCGTCGGTCACCGCGACCGCGCTCATCTCGGGCTTCAGGTCGTAGGTCGCCACGTCGCGCGGCGACGGGATCATGACCCGGTCTTCGTTGGCGAACGGCTCCTCGCGGCCCCCGTTGAAGAAGTAAGTCACGTGCGCGTACTTCTCGGTCTCGGCGATGCGCAGCTGGCGCCCGCCCGCCGCCGCGATCAGCTCGCCGAAGCTCCCGCGCACGTCGACGGGGCCGAAGAGCATCGGCAGCCCGAAGGTCTCGTCGTACTCGGTCAAGGTGGTGAAGACGCCCGGACGTACACGCAGAAGTGTCGCCACCTCGGCGCCGAGCTTCTCGGGGCGCACGCGCGTGAGCGCGTTCGTGAGCTCGCGCGCGCGGTCGGCGCGGAAGTTGAAGAACAGCACGGCGTCTCCGTCGCGGAACCCCGGCGTACCCGAGATCACGGTCGGCTGGATGAACTCGTCGCCCTCGCCGCGCGCGTGCGCCTGCTCGACCGCGGCGACCGCGCTCGGCGCTTCGAGCCCTTCGCGCGAGACGAGCGCCTTGTATGCGCGCGCCACGCGCTCCCAGCGCTGGTCGCGGTCCATCGCCCAGTACCGGCCCGAGACCGTCGCGATGCTGCCGCCCTTCGCGCGAACCCGCGCCTCGAGCGGCTCGATGAAGCGTCGCGCGCAGCGCGGCGCGGTGTCGCGCCCGTCGGTGAACGCGTGCACGATCGGGCGAATGCCGCGCTGGTCGAGCAGCCGCAGGATTCCGTACAGGTGCTCCAGGGAGCTGTGCACGCCGCCGTCGGAGACGAGGCCCATCAAGTGCATCACGCCGCCCGCCCGCTTGGCCACCGCGAGTAACTCCTGCATCGCCGGGTTCGCGGCCAGCTCGCCGGCGTCGATCGCCTTCTTGATGCGCACGATGTCCATGTCGATCACGCGGCCCGCGCCCAAGGTCGTGTGACCCACCTCGGAGTTGCCCATCTGTCCGTCGGGCAGGCCGACCGCCGCGCCCGACGTCACGACTCGCGCGTGCGGGTAGCGGGCCGCGAGCTCGGCGAAGAACGGCGCCCGCGCGAGCGCGGTCGCGTCGCCCGGGCCGCCGTCGCCGATTCCGTACCCGTCGAGGACGACGAGCACGACGGGTCCGCGAGCTCTCACGAGGCGGCCCCCACCGCTTGCTCGACGGCCAGCTCCTGCGCGTCACCCCACAGGCGCTCCAGACCGAAGTAGTCGCGCGCCTCGTCGCTGAAGACGTGCACCACGATCTCGCCCAGGTCGACGAGCACCCAGCGCCCGATCGACTTGCCCTCGACGCCGAGCGCCCTGGCGCCGCCGCGCGCGGCGGCCTCGACGGCGGCCTCGGCCAGCGCGCGCACGTGTCGATCCGACCCGCCGGTGGCGAGCACGAAGTAGTCGGCAAAGCCGCAGACCCCGCGCAGATCGAGCACGCGCACCTCCTCGCCCTTCTTGTCGTTCATCGCGGTCGCCAGAGCCAGAGCCATTTCCCTGCCGGTCAATCGACCTCTCTTTCGTGTGGTTCGTCTCGGTACAGGTGGTGTTTCGCGATGTACTCGCGAACCTCGTCGGGGACGAGATAGCGGATCGATTCGCCGCGGCCGGCGCGCCGCCGGATCTCGCTGGCGGAGATCGCGAGCGGCGTGAAGGGAACGGCTCGCAGCTCGTTCCCCGAAGCGTGCACGAGACCGCGCGCTCCGTCGCGGAAGGCCGCAGCCAGAACGCGGGGGAGAAGCTCGCGCAGGCCTCCAACATAGCCCGGGCGGGTCGCGACGGCGAAGCTCGCCAGCTCGGAGAGCCGCTCCGGCTCGCGCCAGGACTCGAGCTCGGGAAGCGTGTCCGTCCCGACGAGGAACCAGAGCGCAGCCGTCGGGTGGCGCGCGCGCAGCGTGCGCAGCGTGTCGACCGTGAAGCTCGGGCCCGCACGGCGCAGCTCGAGGTCGTCGACCTCGAACGCCGGGTTCGAGGCGGTCGCGCGGCGCACCATCTCGAGGCGGTGCGCGGCCGGCGCGACGTCGCCGCGCTTCAGTGCCGGCTCGCCCGCCGGAATCAGCAGCACGCGCTCGAGCTCGAGTGTCTCGCGCAGCTCTTCGGCCAGCCGCAGGTGTGCGAGGTGGATCGGGTTGAACGTGCCGCCGAGTACGCCGAGCTTCACTCGAGAATCGTTCCCTCTCCGAATGCGATGAACTTCTGGGTCGTGAGACCCTCGAGGCCCATCGGTCCGTACCAGTGCATCTTGGTGGTCGAGACGCCGACCTCGGCGCCCAGACCGAGCTGGAACCCGTCGGAGAAGCGCGTGCTCGCGTTGGCGAACACCGAGCTCGAGTTCACGCGGCGGATGAACTCACGCGCGCGGCTCATGTCCTGGGTGACGATCGTCTCGGTGTGATTCGAGCCGTAGCGGCGGATGTGGTCGATCGCGTGCTC
>DATFUE010000428.1:0-5743 GCA_035261165.1 Myxococcota bacterium | reverse complement strand
GCATTGCCGAGCCGTTTCCGTGCGGCCCAGAAGCTGATGTTGGCGATCAGGCCCGAGCGCTGCGGGATCATCAGCCGGGCGGCGTGGGCGGAGGCGACGAACGCGGCGCGGACCCCGACGTCCATCATCGCGGTCCAGCGGCGCAGGGGCTGTTCCCAGAACGGAGCCGGCCAGGTGAAGGCCCCGTCCTCGACCATGCCCTCGTAGCCGCCCCAGGCGTTGTTCACCAGCACGTCGAGCCGCGCTTCGTTCGAGCCGAGCTTCGCGAAGACGGCGGCGGTCTCTGCGTCGTTCGTGTGATCGCAGGGCAGGCGAATCACTCCGCTCGGCAGATCGGCCGACAGGATCGTGCGCCCGGTGGCATACACCGTCGCGCCCGCGGCGTGCAGCGCCAGCGCGACGCCGCGACCCACGCCCCGGCTCGCGCCCGTAACCAGAGCCACCCGACCGTGCATGGCTCGCGATCCTACGCGCACGCGGGCGCCCGCGGCTACTCCGCTAAGCTCCCAGCGTGAGGCAAGCGGTCATCGCCGTGATCCTGCGCGACGGGAAGCTCCTTGCGATCCAGCGCGGCCCTGCCGTGCCGTATGCGGGTCACTGGGCGCCGCCGAGCGGCAGGATCGAGCCTGGCGAGACCCAACCGCAGGCGGTCGTGCGCGAGATGGCGGAGGAGCTCGGGCTCGAAGTCGAGCCGATCGCGAAGGTCTGGGAGTGTCCGACGGACGATGGGCGCTACGTACTGCACTGGTGGACGGCGCGGCCGGGAGGGAACGAGCTGCGGCTCGAGCCGGGCGAAGTGAGTGCCGCGCGCTGGGTGACTCCCGAGGAGTTTCTCGCGCTCGAGCCGACGTTCGAGGGCGATCGAGAGTTCGTCGCGAACGTGCTTCCGAAGCTCAAGGGCTGAGTGGCCGGCCCCAGACCACGAGCGCGGTGAGCGAAGCGCGCACGAGCATGTCCGGGGAGTGGCGCTGGATCGCGGCGCGCAGCGCGCGGTCGAACGCGAGCGCCGACTCCCGGCTCATGCGCTCCCGCGAGAAGCCGTTGCGCGAGTGGAACGACTCGACGTAGTCGTCGGCGCGCTGCTCCACCGCGATCGGCGCGGTGCGCCGGCGGCCGAGCTCGCGGAAGAGCCCACGCTTCGTGAGCTCCTCGACCAGGTCGAGGGGCCGGAAGTCCCGGTTCGTCGAGTGCTCCGCGATCAGCGCGCGGAGCTCCGCATCCCAGGGCAGCGGTGCGAGGAGTCGGCCGTCCACGATCGCGAGCACCCCGTTCTCGTCGAGCCAGCGCGCGCAGCTGGGCAGCGCGACGTCCCAGTCCATCCAGTGCAGGCTCTCTGCGGCGACGATCTGCGAGTAACTCGCGCTCGGCGCGAACGCCTCGACCGGCGTCGCGATCCAGGTCACGTTCGGGTGGCGGGCGCCGGCGCGGGCGCGCGCGCGTTCGAGCATCGGCTCCGAGACGTCGACGGCGTCGACCCGGCCGACGCGCGCCGCGAGCCGCAACGTCAGGTCGCCCGAGCCGCAGCCGAGCTCCAGCACGCGCGCCGCGCTCGACGGCAGGAGTGACTCGAGGATCGCGAACACCTCTTCAGGATACGGCGGCCGCGCGGCGTACGCCGCGACCACCGCTCGGTCCGCGAACTGCGCGGCGTACTCCGCCGAGAGATGCGCAGGCCTGGCAGTCACTCCGCATCCCACGGGGCACGCGACTCCCACTCATGGTGTCCGCTCGGCGCGCTGGGCGGCGGGTCGTCGAGCGCGCCGGCGGGCACGATCATCTCGCGCCCGCTGCGCGTGGCATGCGGCATGAGACAGCCGCAGCACGTGCAGAAGGCGGTCGCGAAGCTGCGCGCCGTCGGCAGATCCCAACGCGACACCAGCTCGCCGCCGCTGACCCAGCGAAGCTGCGCGGGCGGGACGCGCAGGTTCGCCGCACGCCCGCTGCCCGTCGCCTTGCGGCAGCGCGAGCAGTGACAGTAGACGAAGCCGGCGAGCGGCAGCGCGATCTCGAACGCGACGCGCCGCAGAGACGGCTTCCCCGGAGCACACGCTCGCTCACTCGCCTCCTCCCTCGTCCACTACCTCGTCGCTCCGCACGGTACCAGCGAAGCGCGCGGCCAGGGTGATTGCGAAGGGCTCGAAGCCAAGTGACTCGGCAATGCGCAGCGCGGGCGCGTTCGAGGCGAGCGTCTGGTACTGGGGCAGGAGGCCGACCTCGAGCGCGTGAGCCGCGGCCGCCTGCACCACGCGGCGGCCGAGGCCAAGGCTCCGGTGACGCGAATCGGTCACGACACCGATATGTGCCACGCGCTCGAGCAGCCGCTCGAAGCCGGCGGCGGCGGCGACCCTCCCGCCGGTGGAAGAACCGAAGAGTGGCGGCTCGGCGGCCTCGAGATTGGCGTACTGCCAGTCCTGGGCGGTGATGTTGGCGCGCAACTCTCGGAGTCGTGGGTCACTCGCCGAACCGAGCCGTTCGACTCCGCTGGACGATGTCAGCGCGCCGTGCAGATACGCAATCCGCGCCGGGCCGACGAGCTTGGTGCCGGGAGGCAACAGCGCGCTCAGGGTGTCCGGAGCCAGGAGCGCGACCGGTTCAGGAACGGCGCGAAGCCGTGCGCGCAACGCCTCGGGCGCGGCCGCTACGACCGCGTCACCCGCCGCCAGCACGTACACCGCATCGCGTCGCGGATGCGGCACGAGAGTGAGCCCGGGCCGCTCGAACGCGCTCACCGGGCAGCCCAGCCGCTCCGCCCAGAACGCGGCGACCGCGGGAAGACGGTCAGCCAAGGGCGCCGAGAAGCCGCGGTCCGAAGACCAGTGCAGCGACCGCGACGGCGCCGAGCGCGCTGATCAGCACCGCGCCCGCGGCGACGTCCTTCGCTTTGCCCGCGATTGGATGAAAGCCCGGCGACGCGACGTCGGTGAGAAACTCGAACGCGGTGTTCAGCGCCTCGGCGGTCCACACCGCCACGATCGCGAGCACGATCCAACACCACTCACTCGCCGACAGACCGAGCGCGAGACCGAGCGCGACCACCGCGGCCGTCGCCGCCGCGTGCAGCCACGCATTGTGCTGCGAGCGCAGCATCACGCCGATGCCGTTCAGCGCGCAGCGCACGCTGCGCAGTCGGCCCGTGAAGCTGAGGCGGTTCTCGGTTTGCTGGTACATCCCGGCGGGTGAGTGTTCCCGGCCTCGACGGCGCTTGCCAGCATCGCGTTATCATCCGCGCCGCTCATGCAGCTCGAAAGCACCCTGCTCCTGATCGCGTCGCTCGCCGTTCCGCTGACTCTCCTGTGGGACTTCTCGTGGGAGTCGACCATCGGCGTCGATCGCTTCTTCGGCCCGCCGCATGCCGCGAACTATCTCGCGGTCGCGCTCGCGGGCGCGGCGGCGCTGCGCATGGCGGTCGTCGCGACGCACGGCGGTGTAGGGGGAGTGCCGCTCGGGCGGATGCGCGCGCCGCTGGGCGCGTGGATCACCCTCTGGGGAGCGCTCGCCTTCGTCGCGGCGCTGCTCTTCGACCGCTGGTGGCAGTCGAACTACGGGCTCGCGGCCGGCATCTGGCATCCGCCACAGATCGCGAAGGCGGTGGCCTACTTCGCCGTCGTGGTCGGGGCCTGGGTCGCCCTGCTGGGGCAGCAGACGAGCCCGCGCGGCGCGCTCGAGGCCGCGCTCGCCGCCGGTGCCGTGCTCGCGATGACCTCGGTCGTGATGACCGCACAGAGCTTCGCGAACCGGCAACACTCCGCCGTGTTCTACCAGCTCGGCTGCGCCACGTATCCGCTGGTGTTGGTTGCCCAGTCGGTCGCCGGACGGCTGCGCGCCCCGGCTTCTGCCGCTGCGCTCGCGTACATGGGCTTCACCGCGGCGATGGTCTGGATCCTGCCGCTGGTGCCCGCGTCGCCGCAGGCCGGGCCGGTGTACAACGCGCTCGACCACTTGCTGCCGCCGCCCTTTCCGCTGTTGCTCGTGGTGCCTGCGCTCGCGCTCGACGCCTGGCTGCACGGGCTCCCGGCGCGCGAGCGCGGCGCTGCGCGCTGGACGGCGGCGCTCGCGGCGGGTCTCTCGTTCTTCGCGCTGTTCGTCGCGGCGCAGTGGCTCTTCGCCGGGTTCCTGCTCTCGCCCGCGGCGGACGACTGGCTGTTCGCGGGCGGCGGGCGGCGCTGGCCTTTCTTCCTGCGCATCGATCCGGCGGCGCGCACCGCGTTTTGGGACTTCGTGTCCCCCGGCCTCGGCTGGACGAGCGCGGCCGTCGCGGCGCTGCTCGCGTTCTTCTCCGCCCGCGCGGGACTCGGTCTCGGTGGCGCGCTCCGGCGGCTCCAGCGGTGAAGGCGCTGCTCGCGTTCGCGGGCGCGCTGCTCTGCGCGGCGAGCGCCGCCGCGCACATCGGCAGCCCGAACGTGTTCTTCGAGGGCGTCGCCGGCGTCCACGCTCTGCGCGTCGTGATTCGCCCGCCGCAGACGTTTCCCGGCCTCGCGCAGGCCGACATTCGAGTCACTGACTCGGACGTCACGCGCATCTCCGTCACCCCGACGTTTCTCGACGCCGGCGATGCGACCACCCCGCCCGCGAGCGCAGCGACGCGGGTCGCGGGCGATCCGCAGCTCTGGAACGCGACCTTCTGGCTCCTGCGCCGCGGCTCGTACGGCGTGGAGGTCGAGCTCGAGAGCGCCCGTGGCGGCGGGCGCATTGCCGTGCCGCTGCAGGCGGCGGCGCTCGCGCGCCCGGTGATGCCGCCCGCGCTCGGCGCGACGCTCGTCGCGTTCGGCGCGCTGTTGATCGGCGCCGCCATCTGGCTCGCGGCCGCGGCGGCGCGTGCGGCGGGACTCGCTCCGGGCGCCGCGCCGTCGCCCCGCGATCGCGCGCGCGGCCGCATCGCCGCCGGGTTGGCGGCCCTCGTCTGCTGCGCCGCGGTGTTCGGCGGAAACTACCGCTGGCAGCAGATGGACCGCGACTTCGCTAACGCGCTCGCGAAGCCCCTGCCGGTCGAGGCCGGCGTGCGCCGCGAAGGCGAGCAGAACCTGCTCCACCTCGCGCCGCCCCGCGATGCCCCGCTGACTGCCGCCTGGGACACCCTGGTGACCGATCACGGAAAGCTGATGCACCTGTTCTTGATTCGCGAGCCGGAGCTCGACGCGTTCGCCCACCTCCACCCGGTGCGCCGCGACGCGCTCGCCTTCGACGGCGTCCTGCCGCCGGTTCCCGGCGGCACCTATCAGCTCTACGCCGAAGTGACTCACGAGGACGGCTCGAGCGAGACACTCGTGACCAAGGTCAACCTGCCGCCGCCGAGCGGCGCCGCCGCGCTGCAGACGAGCACCGGGCCCGGCGGGGGCATCCTGTGTCTCTCGCCGAGCGCGCTGCAGCCGGGCGCGGATCAGCCGAGCGCCCTCGACTTCGACGACTCGTGGCACATGGGCGCCTCGGATCCGACGCCGGGCCGCAGCGCCGCGCTCATGGGCGGCGGCCGGATGGATTTCGAGACGGACGGCGAGCTGGTAGCGGATCGAGATACGGCGCTGCGTTTCGCCGCGTTCGACGCCGGCGGCGCGCCGCTGCCGCTGGAGCCGTACATGGGGATGTTCGGCCATGCCGCGCTGCGTCGCAGCGACGGCACGGTTTTCACGCACCTGCACCCCGCGGGCTCGATCTCGATGGCCGCCGCCGAGATGCTGGCGCGGCGCGAGGGCACGGCGTCGCCCATGCCGCTGGCCAGCTCCGCGACCGCGCACGAAGTCGAGTT
>DATFUE010000427.1:0-2893 GCA_035261165.1 Myxococcota bacterium | reverse complement strand
ATGTCGAGCCGCGACATCGCGCGCACGCAGAACTTCTTCGCGCTCGGCCTGCTGTTCTGGCTCTACGGCCGCGACCCTGAGCCGGAGCTCCTGTCGATCCGGAAGAAGTTCGCCAAGAGCCAGGAGCTCGCGGACGCCAACGTCAAAGTGTTTCAGGCGGGCTATCACCTGGGCGAGACGCTGGAGCTGTTCGACGCGCGCTACGAGGTTCCGCCCGCTCGGCTCGAGGGCGGTCACTACCGCAACATCACGGGCAACGAGGCCACGGCGCTCGGGCTCGTGACAGCCGCCAAGCTCGCCGGGCTCCCGCTCATGTACGCGAGCTATCCGATCACGCCCGCCTCCGACGTGCTGCACAACCTGGCCGGCTACTCGCGCTTCGGCGTGACGACGTTCCAGGCAGAGGACGAGATCGCAGCCGTCGGTGCGGCGATCGGTGCTGCGTTCGGCGGTGCGATCGGAGCCACGGGCACCTCGGGGCCCGGCTTCGCCCTGAAGCAGGAGGGCATTGGCCTGGCCGTCGCCGTCGAGCTTCCGCTCGTCGTGGTGAACGTGCAGCGCGCCGGTCCGTCGACCGGCATGCCGACGAAGACCGAGCAAGCGGATCTCCTGCAGGCGATCGTCGGACGCAACGGCGAGAGCCCGATCGCCGTCGTCGCGCCCGCGACGCCCGCCGAGTGCTTCGACCTCGCGATCGAGGCCGTGCGGCTCGCGGTCGAGCACATGTGCCCGGTCGCATATCTCTCGGACGGCTCGCTCGCCAACGGCGCGGAGCCGTGGCAGCTCCCGGATCCCGAGG
The DNA here is from genome assembly GCA_035261165.1 of Myxococcota bacterium. Lineage (GTDB taxonomy): Bacteria > Myxococcota_A > UBA9160 > SZUA-336 > SZUA-336 > VGRW01. Next base: position 2,094 of record DATFUE010000427.1, on the reverse strand, counting down.
AGCTCGAGCCCATCCGCGCCGCGTTCCGCACCGACCCGGAGAACTTCGCGCCGTTCCTGCGCGACGCGCGCCTGGTTCGGCCGTGGGCGGTCCCCGGCACCCCGGGCGTCGAGCATCGCATCGGCGGGATCGAGAAGGAAGACGTCACCGGGAACATCTCGTACGACCCGGAGAACCACGAGCACATGGTGCGCACGCGCCAGGCGAAGATCGACCGCATCGCGGAGCGATTGCCGCCCGCGGAGATCGACGGACCTGCGCAGGGCGACGTGCTCGTCGTCGGCTGGGGCGGAACCTTCGGTGCGCTGCGCCAGGCCACGCTGCAGCTGCGCACGGAGGGACACGCCGTCGGTCACCTGCACCTGCGCTACCTGAACCCGCTGCAATCGAACGTCGGCGAGTTGTTGCGCCGCTACCGCCGCATCGTGGTCGCCGAGCTGAACCGTGGCCAGCTGCGCTCCATCCTGCGCGACAAGTTCCTGGTCGACGCGCGCGGGCTGAACAAGATCCAGGGCAAGCCGTTCAAGGTGCGCGAGGTCGTCGAGGCGGTGCGCAAGCTGCTGGCGCCGTCGACCGGCGCGCGAGAAGGGTTGCACTCGTGACTCAGGTGATACCGAACGGCGGTGAGCTCAAGAAGCTCACCAAGAAGGACTTCGAGACCGACCAGGCGGTGCGCTGGTGCCCGGGCTGCGGGGACTACGCGATCCTCGCGCAGATGCAGAAGGTGATGCCCGAGCTCGGCATACCCAGAGAGAACATCGTGTTCATCTCGGGGATCGGCTGCAGCTCGCGCTTCCCGTACTACATGGAGACGTTCGGCTTCCACACGATCCACGGGCGCGCGCCCGCGATCGCGACCGGACTGAAGCTGGCGCGGCCCGAACTCAGTGTCTGGGTGGTGACCGGCGACGGCGACGCGCTCTCGATCGGCGGCAATCACCTGATTCACGCGCTGCGCCGCAACGTCGATTTGAAGATCCTCTTGTTCAACAACAAGGTGTACGGACTCACCAAGGGCCAGTTCTCGCCCACGTCGGAAATCGGCATGAAGACCAAGAGCTCGCCGTCGGGCACCGTCGCGCGGCCGTTCCGCACGCTGTCACTCGCGCTCGGCGCCGAGGCCACGTTCGTCGCGCGAGCGGTCGACACGGAGATCCAGCACCTGCAGGAGATGATCTCGCGCATGGCCGCGCACAAGGGCACGGCGCTGCTCGAGATCTACCAGAACTGCCCGGTCTACAACGACGGCGCCTTCGACGAGCTGAAGGACCGAAAGACGAAGTCGGACCATCTGCTCTTCCTCGAGCAGGGCAAGCCGCTGGTCTTCGGGAAGGACGACGGACGGGTGGTGAAGCTCGACACGGCGCGCATGCGGCTCTACGTCGCGAAGGCCGGCGAGGCCGACGGCGGCGTCGAAGTCACACACGACGAGCTGAGCGCGGACCCCGGTCTCGCGCTCCTGCTCGCGCGCTGCACGCCGCCGGAGTTCCCGACGCCGATCGGTGTTCTGCGCGCGGTGTCCGAGGCGACGTTCGAAGACCAGACGCTGGCGCAGAACCGCGCCCAGATCGCGGCGCGCGGCGAGGGCACCCTGAAGGAGCTTCTGTACGCCGGCGACCGCTGGGACGTCTAGGAACCAAGGAGATCCGTCGCGATGCAGCCGAACTCTTTCGACCTCATGTACCTGTTCGCCGCGACCCTGGGCATCCTGTTTCTGCCGGTGATCTTCGGGTTCGTCGCGGTCCTGCTCGAACGCGACTAGCCTCCACGCCGCTCCGGAGCGGTTTCTTCACGGTGTCCTCACGGGCGCGTCACGGGTGCTGCGGGGGCGAGCGATAGCATGGCGCTCGTGAGTCGAGCTCGTGCGATTTCGGACATCCTCGCGGCGCTCGCCGCGCGCGCGCCGTTCGAGCGCGCAGCGGAGTGGGACCCGGTCGGCCTCGTGCTCGGGGATGCGAGCGCGCAGGTGCGGAAGGTCGCGGTCTGTCACGAAGTGACCGAGGCCGTGGTCGCCGCGCTCGAGTCGGATCCAGTCGATCTGCTGGTCGCCTACCACCCATTGTTGTTTCAGCCGACGAACCGCCTCGTGGCCGG
>DATFUE010000426.1:0-3617 GCA_035261165.1 Myxococcota bacterium | reverse complement strand
GGCGAGCTGCGGCGCGACTTCGGCTTCGAGCCGGCGTTCGGGAAGGCCAAGGCGTTCCTCGAGGAGAACGACGGCGCGGGAAACACCTTCAAGGCGACGGCGAAGCCGGTGCTGATCGGCACCGCGGTCGTCGGCGCCACGACCATGGTGTTCTCGATCATCTTCATGCTCACGCACGGCATGACCACCGACCTCGACAAGCTCTCACTCATGCACGCGCCCTTCCTGCTCGGCCTCGTGACCGGGGGCGCGATGATCTACTGGTTCTCGGGCGCGTCGATGCAGGCGGTCTCGACGGGCGCCTATCGCGCGGTCGAGTTCATCAAGGCGAACATCAAGCTCGAGGGCGTGACCAAGGCGTCCGTCGAGGACTCGAAGCGCGTCGTCGAGATCTGCACCCTCTACGCGCAGCGCGGCATGTTCAACATCTTCCTCGCGATCTTCTTCGGCACGCTCGCCTTCGCCTGCGTCGAGCCGTTCTTCTTCATCGGGTATCTGTTCTCGATCGCGATCTTCGGCCTGTACCAGGCGATCTTCATGGCCAACGCGGGCGGCGCCTGGGACAACGCGAAGAAGGTGGTCGAGACGGAGCTGAAGGCGAAGGGCACTCCGCTGCACGATGCCGCGGTCGTCGGCGACACCGTCGGCGATCCGTTCAAGGACACGTCGTCGGTCGCGATGAACCCGGTGATCAAGTTCACCACGCTCTTCGGCCTGCTCGCCGTCGAGCTCGCGGTGGAGCTCAGCAAGACGCGGCCGATGCTCACGACGGTGCTCGCCGGCGTGTTCTTCGTGGTGTCGGCGACCTTCGTCTACCGGTCCTTCTACAGCATGCGCATCGAGGGCGCGCAGGCCTAGTCTCAGCGAGCGAGGGCCGTCCCGAGCGAGCTGTGCAAGCGGCGTAGCCGCGCGCGGTGAGCGCAGCGAACGAAGTCAGTCGGGCTTGTATTTGACCGAGCAGCCGTAGGACTGCGTCTCACTCGGGTTCGGGCTCGCGCTCGCGAGCACTGACTGCACCGCGGAGTCGACGTAGTTCTTTGGCTTCGCCGAGCGTCCGTACTCGTCGTCGTCGATCGCGCCGCGGTAGCGGAGGACGCCCTTCGCGTCGATCACGAACATGTGCGGAGTGGTGCGGGCGCCGAACAGGCGACCCAGGGTTCCGTCGGGATCCTGCAGGGTCGCGTAGCTGAAGCCGTGCTCCTTCTTCCACCTCTTGGTGTCGTCGGGCGTGTTCGAGTACGTGGAGTTCACCGCGAGCCACACGACGTCCTTGGCGCCGAGCGCCGCGGCGAGCTCCTTCATCGTGCCCGCCTGGTAGTGGCGCTCGACGAACGGGCACTCCGAGTTCGTCCACTCGAGCACGACCGCGTGGCCGGCGTACTGCGACAGCTTGTGCTCGACGCCGTTCTCGTCGCGCGCGCTCCAATCGGGAACGCGGTCTCCCACCTTGGGTGACTCGACCGCCCCGAGCAGGGCGGCCGCGGCAAGGGCGAGGGCGATGCGCTTCATGTCTTCTCCTCGGTTGTCGGCGCCGCTTCGCGCAGCGCGTTCACGAACAGATCGACGGTGAGCAGCTCCGGCAGCACGATCGGCTGCGCGCGCGCGCTCGAGCCGTAGACGAGATACAAGGGTACGCCCGCTTTTCCGAAGCGCGCCAGCTCGCTGCGGATCGCCTCGTCGCGGCGCGTCCAGTCGCCCTTGAAGATCTCGAAGCCGCGCTGCTCGAGCTCTGCGCGCACGCGCACGTCGTCGAGCACGGCGTGCTCGTTCACCTTGCAGGTGAGACACCACTCCGCGGTGAAGTAGACGAACACCGGCGCGCCGCGCGCGCGCGCGGCGCGGACGTCGGCGGAGCTGAAGCGGCGTCCGAGCTCGGCGGCGGGCGCAGCGCCGTCGCTCGCGGGCGCCGCCGCCGCGACCGGCAGGCTGCGCAGGCCGAGCAGCGCGAAGACCAGGAGCGCGACCCCCGCGATCCGCGCCGGGCTCGACCGCCCGGAGCGCTGCAGCGCCCCGAAGACCCAGACTCCCGCGGCGAGCGCGCACAGATAAGCGAGCAGCACCCCCTGCGCGTCGACGCCCGCCGAGTGCCCGAGCACCCAGAGCAGCCATACGACGGTGCCGAGCAGCGCGAAGCCCAGCGCGGCGCGGAGCTGCACGGTCCACGGGCCGCTCCGGGGCACGAGCTTCGCCCAGGCCGGCACCGCGCAGATCAACAGGAACGGCAGCGAGAGGCCCAGCCCGATCGCGAGAAAGATCGCTGCGATCGTCGCGGTCGAGCTCGCGAACGCGAAGCCGACCGCCGTGCCGACGAACGGCGCGGTGCACGGTGTGGCCAACACCACCGCGAGCAAGCCTTCGAAGAAGCTGCGCCGCGCGCCGGTCGCCTGTGCGCCCGCGTTCGCGATGCGGCTGGTGTCCAGGCTGAACTCGAACACGCCGAACAGGGACAGCGCGAACACGACCAGCACCGCGGCGATCGCCGCCACGAAGATCGGCTCCTGGAACTGGAAGCCCCAGCCGACCGACGTGCCCGCCGCGCGCAGCCCCACCACGATCCCCGCGAGCGCGAGCATGCTCGCCAGCACGCCGGCGGTGTACGCAATTCCGTGTCGCAGGATCTCGGCGCGGCCGTGCTGCGCGAGCTCGGCCAAGCCGAAGACCTTGATCGCGAGCACCGGCAGGACGCACGGCATCGCGTTCAACACCACCCCCCCGACGAGCGCCAGGAGCAGCGCGTGCCAGAACGAGACCTCGGGCGCCTGCGAGTCACTCGCTTCCGGCTCGAGCCACGGGTTCTCGAGCAGCGTGACCGGCGCGCCCGCGGCGCTGCGCGGCAGCGGCAGGTCGACCTCGACGAACTCCGGCTCGCCTTCGCGGGTGAGCGCGAGCGCGCCGCGCAGGCGTGAGTCGCCGTCGCCGGCATCGGCCGCTGCGCTGCCCGAGAGCGTGAGCAGAAACCCGCCCGAGAGGAACGCGGGCCGGCGCGAGCCGGTAACCGCGAGCTCGACCCCGCCGAAGTGATCGGGCACGAACGCGTCGTCGACCTTTGCGGTCCCGGGAGCGAGGGCCGCGCACGCCTCGGCGTCGCTCTTGCCCTCCCCACAGGCGTGCACAGCGAGCGCCGCTCGGAAGGCGTCTCCCGGGCGAACCGCCGCCTGCGAGTAGAGCGCTTCGAGCTCGAGCCCGCGCGCGCCGGCACGCCGCGGAACGCGCGCGCGCCAACGCTCGAAGAGCTCGTGCTCGGCCGAGGCCTGCTTCGCGGCGGCGACGCGGATCGACCGCGACAGGTGCAGCTCGCCGGGGATGCACTGGATCTCGCAGACCAGGACGTCGGCGTCGAGGCGCACCTCGACCTCGCCGGAGGCGTCGCTCGCGAACGTCACCGGGCTCGCGAGCAACACCTCGTCGCTGTAGCCGTACGTGGTGATGAAGCCGCGGCTCTCGCGAAATACCTCGGGGAACGGCCACTCGATCGCGCCGACCTCCGCACCCGGGATCTGCCAGCGGAGCAGGGGCGGCGCCCCGGATTGACCGGAGTTGCGCCAGTACACGTGCCAGTGTCGGTCCATCGAGAGCAAGAGCCCGGCGCGAAACGTCTCGCCGGGGCGAACCGCGTC
>DATFUE010000425.1:0-3281 GCA_035261165.1 Myxococcota bacterium | reverse complement strand
GTGATGACTCGCGAGCGCCTGCTCGACGAAGTCTGGGGCTCGGACATCACGGTCACCTCGCGCACCATCGACACCCACCTGAAGCGCCTGCGCGAGAAGCTCGGCGTGGCCGGGGATCTGATCGAGACGGTGCGCGGAGTCGGCTACCGTTTCGCGGAATAGCTCCGCGGGGGGAGCGTGGGTAGGGTGCCCACGCGATCATCGGGAAGGCGATGCCGAAAATCCAGCTCAGGCTCGCGGCGGCGTTGGCCGGATTCGCCGTCGCGATCTCGCTCTTGTTCGGAGTGCTGGTCGAGCGCACGTTGCGCGCTCGGGAGCTGACGCGCATCGAGCACGCGCTCGACGCCAGCGCCCACCTGGTGGCGGAGCTGGTCCGCGGCGTCCCGTTCACGCGCGCGAGCTCGGCTGAGCTGTCGGCGCTCGCGACTCGCGCGGGCTCGGCCGCGGGCGCTCGCGTCACCCTGATCGCGCGCGACGGCACGGTCGTCGCCGACTCGGAGCTCCGCCCGGAGGAGCTCGCAAACGTCGCGAATCACGCCTCGCGCGCGGAGGTCGCCCAGGCGCTTGCGGGCGGGGTGGGCGTAGCCACGCGCCGCAGCGAGACCGTCGGCCGGCCCCTCCTGTATCTCGCCGTTCCACACGGCGACCCGGACGGTGGCGTGGTGCGCGTGGCGGCGGATCTGGGCAGCGTGGACGCGGCAATCGGGGGGCTGCGCCGCGCGCTCGTCGCCGGAGCCGCCCTCTCACTCGTCGCCGCGCTCGTGCTGTCGCTCGCGCTGTCGCAGGCGCTGACCCGCCCACTGCGCGCGATCCACGCCGCGCTCGTGCAGATCTCGGGCGGCGACCTCGGCGCCCGCGTGCGCTGGCGCTCGAACGACGAGCTCGGCCAGGTGGCGCGCGCGATCGACCGCATGGCCACCGACCTCGAGCAGTCGCACGGCGAGATCTCGGCGGAGCGGGATCGACTCGAAACGGTGCTGCGCGTGATGGTCGAGGGCGTGCTGGTCGTGGACGACGAGCTGCGGATCGTGCTCGCCAACCCCCGAGTGCGCGAGCTCTTCGGCACGCGCGCAGAGCCCGAGGGCCGGCGCCCGCTGGAGTCGATTCGCAGCGCCGACGTGCACGACCTGCTCGCGGAGGCGCTCGCGAGCTCGGCGCCGGTGCGGCGCGAGCTCGCGGTGGGCGGCGCGGAGCGGCGCGTGCTCGGCGTCCAGGCGGCGAGCTTCTCGATCGCGGGCACGAAGGGCGCCGTCGCCGTCTTCCACGACATGACCGAGGTTCGCCGCCTCGAGACGGTGCGCCGCGACTTCGTCGCCAACGCTTCCCACGAGATCAAGACGCCGCTCACGGCGATCCGCGGCTTCGCGGAGACGCTGCTCGGGGCCGCGCTCCCCGAGCGCGAGACGCGCAGCTATCTGCAGATCATCCTGAATCACTCGGAGCGATTGTCTCGCTTGGTCGAGGACCTGCTCGAGCTGTCGCGGCTGGAGAGCGGGAGTCACAAGCTCGCGCCGAGCGCGTTCGACGTGGCGGCGCTCGCGACCCAGCTGTGCGAGGAGCTCGAGCCGCGCATTCGCGAGCGCGGCTTCGACGTGCGCGTCCAGGGCGAGGACGCGCCGCAGGCGCTCGCCGACCCGCGCGCCGTGGAGCAGATCCTGCAGAACCTGCTCGACAACGCGCTGAAGTACTCCGACTCCGGCAAGCGCATCGACGTGCGCGTCCGAGGCGCCGGCCCTAGCGTGCGGGTGGACGTCGCGGACCGCGGGCCGGGGATTCCCGAAGCGGATCGCGCGCGCATCTTCGAGCGCTTCTACCGGGTCGACCGCGGCCGCTCGCGCGAGCAGGGCGGCACGGGCCTCGGGCTCGCGATCGTGAAGCACCTGGTTCAGGCGAGCGGCGGCGAGATCTGGGTGACGAGCACCCCCGGCGAGGGGTCGACCTTCAGCTTCACTTTGCCGGCGGCGGACCCCGCGAGCTGAGCTCGCTTCTTCACCAGTCCGTCACGCCGAAGCCATGATTCCTCACCTGCCTCCTCGTACGATCCCCGGATCATCACTCGAGGGGGATCTTCCATGTTCGGACCTGGACGGACCGGCGCGCACCCTCTGCTGTGCGCGGGAGTCATTGGCTTGCTCACGCTCTTCGCCGCCGGCGCCCGCGCCGACGACGGCACGGCGGTCGATCAGATCGTCGCGATTCTGCGCGAGAAGGGCCTGATCGACGAGGCGACGGGCGACGAGATACTGGCCAAGCAGGCCAAGAGCGCGGCGGCGCAGCCGGAGAAGGCGACTCCGCCGGCCGGGCAGGGTCTGCTCGACGGCTTCCTGTTCAGCGGCGACCTGCGCCTGCGCGACGAGCAGTTCTGGTACTCCCGCGCGCTCGGCGCCAACGCCGCCAACGACAACAACCGCGTCCGCTACCGCGCGCGCATCGGCTTCACCAAGCAGGTGAACCCTTGGGCGCTGATCGGCGTGCGGCTCGTCAGCGACACGAGCGACTACCGCAGCACCAACGTCAGCGTAGGCGAGGCCTCCGACTTCAGCTACGACAGCGTCTTCTTCGACAAGGTCTACGCGCAGTTCCTGATTCCCGACCCGGGGATCGGCCTCAAGACGACGTTGACGGCGGGCAAGATGGCGAATCCGTTCATCTGGAAGAACGGGCTCGACAAGATGCTCTGGGACGAAGACATCACCCCCGAGGGCGTGACGTTGAGCTCGAGCTACTCGCCCACGGAGAACTCGAAGCTGTGGGCAAACGTCGGCTACTGGGTCGAGCTTCAGAACGCGAGTCACACGGACCCGCGCATCACCGCCTATCAGCTCGGCGGCTCGCTGAAGCTGGCGGAGAGCGTCGAAGCCGGCGTACGCGCGAGTTACTACGACTTCGTCCATCTCGCGAACGATGCGACGAGCGCGACGCACACGGGCTTCTTCGCGCGCAGCGAAGCGAACGGAAACCTGCCCTCGGCCTTCAGCCCCGACATGCGGATCGTCGAGAGCAGCGGCTACGTGAACTGGGCCGCGTTCGAGCAGTGGCCGCTCACGGTGTGGGCGACCTGGGCGCGGAACGCGGCCGCCCAGTCGGCGGTGATCGACGGCGTGAGCGTCGGCGACAACGACACGGCCTGGGGCTTCGGCGTCGAAGCCGGCGACGCGAAGAAGATCGTGCGGCTCGGCGTGGCGTGGCAGCACATCGAGGCGAACGCGGTGTCCGCGCAGTACACGGACAGCGACATGTTCGACGGCAAGACCAATCGCCAGGGCTGGGCGGTCTACGGA
>DATFUE010000424.1:0-2504 GCA_035261165.1 Myxococcota bacterium | reverse complement strand
GTGAAGGCGAACCGCATCCTGCTGAAGAACATCTCGGTCGTCGGCCTGCACTGGGGCGCCTACGCCCAGCACGAGCCCGAGCGCGTTCCCGAAGTCTTCGCGGGTGTCGCGAAGCTCTACGAAGCGGGTCACGTGCGCCCGGTGATCTTCGGCACCTACGGGCTGGACGAGGTGCCGCAGGCGCTCGAAGCGCTCGCGGGTCGCGCGACCTTCGGCAAGGTGATCATCGCGCCCTGAGCAAGACGCGCGCGTGACTCGGCTTCACTCGAGCGGACCGTCGAACTCCCGGGGCAAGGGCGCCTGCGCCGCGAACTCCGCCCAGCGGATCGACCGCGCATGCAGCAGGTGCCGGGAGAGCTCCCGGGTCGATCCATAGAGCGAGTCTCCGACCACCGGATGACCGAGATGCGCGAGCGTCGCGCGAATCTGGTGACGCACGCCGGTGAGCATCTCGATCTCGACCGTGCTCTCGTCGCGTCCCGTCGCCAGCGCGCGCACGCGAGACAGCGCGGGTCGCCCGCCGCGAGACACGACCCGCGCGCGCGGCCCGCGGCTCTCGAGCAGGAGCTCCAGCTCGCGCTCGCCAGTGAATGCGCCGTGCACGCGCGCGACGTAGTGCTTCGCCACGCGTCTCTCGCGAAACGCGGATCGCGCGCGGCGCCACGCGTCGTCGTGCAGCGCGAACACGAGCACGCCCGACGTCCCCGGATCCAGGCGGTGGACGACGCCGCTGCGCAGACCGCCCTCGCCGACGCCCGCGACTTCGGGGAATCGCGCGATCAGCGCGTTGACGCTCGTGTCCAGCTCCGTGTGCCCGAGCGGGTGCGTCGCCTGACCCGCGGGCTTGTCGATCGCCACCCATCCCGCCAGCTCCGCCACCACGGTCCAAGCGAGACTCGCGTTCGCCAGCGGCGGATCCTCGGGTCGCGCGAACGGGAGCACCTCGATGCGCTCGCCCGCGCGCAGGCCGGTTCCCTTCGCGGCCGGCCGGCCCTCGAGCAACACGCGCTGCGCGGAGATCAGCTTGCGCGCGTAACCGCGCGACACGCCGAGCAGACGCGCCACGACATGGTCGAGGCGCGCGCCCGCATCCGCATCCGCGACGGCGAAGCTCCCGGTCGGGTCCACCGCGGCCGATGATCGCAAATGCGCGCGCGGCTATGCTGGTGAGCGGCGAGCAAGGAGAGAGCAGTGTCGATTTTGAAGCGTCTCGGCTTCGGCGCGGAGGAGCGCGTGGTGGTCGTCCACGTCGACGACCTCGGCATGTCGAGTGCGGCCAACGCCGGCGGCGTGCGCGCGCTCGACGACGCGGCCACGTGCGGAAGCATCATGGTGCCCTGCCCCGGCTTCGACGAGATCGCGCGCATCGCGAGGGAGCGGCCCGAGCTCGACCTGGGCGTCCACCTCACGCTGAACTGCGAATACGCCGGCTACCGCTGGTCACCGGTGTGCAAGGAGGCACGCAGCCTCGTGGCGCGGGACGGCGGCATGTGGGAGACGACGCGCGAGACGGTCGAGAACGCGAGCTCGCGAGACGTCGAGCTGGAGATGCGCGCCCAGATCGACCGCGCGCTCGCGGCCGGCATCGACGTGACTCACGTCGATGCCCACATGGGTACGGTGTTCGACCTGAAGTTCGTCGACAGCTACTTCCGGCTCGCGCAGGAGTACCGCTTGCCGGCGTTCGTGCCGCGGCTGCGCGCGCGCGACCTGCCGGCGCACGGCCTGCCGGATCGGCTCGCCGACTACGCGCGGCGCATCGACGCCGCCGAGGCCGCGGGTTTCCCGATCTTCGACCACTTCGACGCCGACTCACTCGAGTTTCCGCCAGGCACGGGCCTCGCGCACAACGAGAAGCGCTTGGGGCGACTCGGCCCCGGCCTCTCCTATCTCATCACGCACTGCGCCGAGGGCGGCGCCGAGCTCGAGGCGATCACGCGCGACTGGCGCCAGCGCGACGAGGAGCACCAGATCTACAGCGACGGCCGCATGCGCAACGCCCTCGAGTCACGCGGCATGCGCACGGTCGGCATGCGCGCGCTGCGCGCGCTGATGCGCGCGAGCTAGGCGCGCGGGACGACCCGGATGCGCGCGCCGCGCTTCTCCAGCTCGCCGAGCACCAGCGCAGGCGAGAGCGCTTCACGCGCGTTCGAGAGACCCGCGGGGACGCGCCCATCGAGGAGCGCGGCGGTGAGCGCGCCCGCGAGCGCGGCAGCGAGCGCAAGGATGTCGGGCGTGGACACTTCGATCTCCGCCACGGGCTCGCGGTGCCCTGCCGCGGTGTACGCTCGCGCGCCTACCGCGAAGCCCGTCTGCGGCGAGCGGGCGACGACGCGCGCGACGACGCGCGCGAGCGTGCCCTCGCGCGGCTCGAGATAGGCCAGCTCCTCCACGCAGTGCATCTCGGCGAAGCCCGCGAGATCCGCGCACGGCGCCCCCGCCACCGCCCGGCGGCCCACGGGATCCGAGAAGCGCCACAGCTCGGGCAGGCGCCGCCCGCGCCG
>DATFUE010000423.1:0-3191 GCA_035261165.1 Myxococcota bacterium | reverse complement strand
GCGCGAACGCTTCGGCCAGGCCGTGCTGGCCGAGCGCGTGCAGCGCACCTTGCCGTCGGACCGCAATCACGTCATCGACTCGATCCGGCATCCGGCCGAGATCGAGGCGCTGCGCGAGGGCGGCGACTTTCTCCTGCTCTGGGTCGACGCGGAGCCGCAGCTTCGCTTCGAGCGCTCGCGCGCCCGCGGCCGCGGCGGGGATGCGACCGACTTCGCCGGGTTCCAGGCGCTCGAAGCGCGCGAGCTCGCCAGCGACGATCGCGCGGCGCAGCAGCTGCTGGCGGTGCGCGAGCTCGCGGATCTGGTCGTGCGCAACGACGGCGACCTCGCGCAGCTCGAGACGCGGCTCGAGGAGGTGCTGCGCGACCGGCTGTTTTTTCGCGAGCGCCCGCCCTGGGACGAATACTTCATGAACATCGCGCGCGTGGTCGCCTCGCGCAGCAACTGCATCAAGCGCAAGGTCGGGGCGGTGATCGCGCTCGACCGGCGCATCATCTCGACCGGCTACAACGGCACGCCGCGCGGCATCCGCAACTGCAACGAGGGCGGCTGTCCGCGTTGCGCGGGCGCCGCGGAGTCCGGCACCCGCCTCGACGAGTGTCTCTGCAGTCACGCGGAGGAGAACGCGATCACCCAGTCGGCGTACCACGGAGTGAGCGTCCGCGGCGGCACCGTCTACAGCACGTTCTGCCCGTGCCTGATGTGCACCAAGATGATCATCAACGCGGGACTCAGCGAGGTCGTCTACGACGCGCACTTCCCGCTCGGTGAGGTCTCCGTCGCGCTGTTCCGCGAGGCCGGCGTGAAGGTGCGCCAGCTGGGTTGAGGCCGAGCTTCAGGTGAAGGTCGCGAGCTGGAACGCGAGGCGGATGCCCTCGGTGACGTCGGTGGCGCGCAGCGGCAGCGCCAGGCGGTCGGGCCCGCCGAGCCAACGCGCAGCGGCCTCCGCGGAGATGCCGACGACGACGCTCTCGATGTCGCGCTGCGCGAGCACGTCGAGGGTGCGCACGATGCCCGTCGCCTCGACCGCGTCGACGCGCGCGCCGGTCACGTCGAGCACGACGACGCGGATCGCGTCCGGCCCGAGGTCGATCGCGATCGTGTCGAGCGCCGCGATCGAGTCACCCGCGCCGGAGTAGGGCAGGACCATGACGGGCCCCCAGACGTGCACCGCCGGCGACAGCGGGTCGAACGCGCCCAGCATGTCGCCCTCGAGCGCCTCACCGTCCGCCGCGAGGCGCTTGCGCGCGCTCTCGCGCATGGCCGCGAAGTCGAGATACTTCAGCAGCCCCGCGGCCCAGACGTCGTTGGCACGCGTCCAGTGCTCGATCGGGCGCGCCTCGAACTCGCACGCCGGCGCGCCCGCCGCACCGCAGGCCCGCTCGCGCACCAGCACGAACTCGCCGAACAGCGCCGAGTACCAGCCCGCACAGTAGCCCGCGGTCAGGTGGCAGATCGGCTCGCCGGAGCCGCCATAGCGGCGCCGATGCACCTGGGCCTCGACCGACCTGGGCAAAGTGCCGGCGAAGGTGTGCGCGCGAGTCAGTCCGCGCGGCGCGAACAGCAAGCTGAGACCGGGGCCGGCGTGACGCGGCGCGCCGCCGAGCGGGCCCGCGAAGCGGCGCTCGATGCGCAGCGCGTCGTAGAGACCTTCGGCGACGCCGATCCCGTAGAGGATGCCCTCGACGAAGGGCGGCCCGACGCTCTCGAAGGCGTTCGCGCGCAGCTGCTCGAGCGCGTCCGGATCGTCGAAGGCGTCGGCGGGCTCGATCTCGGATGCAGCCTCGAGCGCCTCCTCGTCGCGCTCGCCGCTCACTTGCGCTCGCTCGGCTCGGCGACGAAATCCTCGATGTCGAATTTCGAGGCGGTCTCGAGGAACGCCTCCTCCTCGCGTTCGGCCAGACGCAGAAATGCGTCGGCCACGGCGGGGTCGAACTGCGTGCCGCGGAAGCGCTGGATCTCCTCGAGCACGGTCCCGAAGGGCAGCGCCTTGCGATACGGGCGATCGGAGGTCATCGCCTCGACGGTGTCCGCGACGAGGATGATGCGGCTGGGGTAGGGGATCTCGCTCGCGGCGAGCCGCTCCGGATAGCCGAGCGCCGAGCCGTCGTACCACTCGTGGTGGTGGCGCACGCACGGCACGATGTCCGCGAGGAACGCGACCGGCTCGAGGATGCGCGCGCCGATCTCGGGGTGGCGCTTCATCAAGTCGTACTCGGCGGCCGTCAGACGATCCGGCTTGCCGATGATCGCGTCGGGGACGCCGATCTTGCCGATGTCGTGCAGCAGGCCCGCGAGATAGATGCGCTCGATGAACTCGCGCTTGCAGCCGAGCTCGCGCGCGATGCGCGAGGCATACACGCCGACGCGTTCCGAGTGACCTCGCGTGTACGGGTCCTTGGCGTCGACGGCCTCCGAGAGCGCGCGCACGGTCGAGAGATAAGCGGTGCGCAGCTCGCGGTTCTTGGCCTCGAGCTCGCTCGTGCGCTCGGCCACCTTGCGCTCGAGCGAGTGATTCATCTCCTGCAGCGACGCGTTCTGCGCCTGCGTCAGCGCGTTCAGGCGCGCGACCTCGGCGCGGATGGCGCAGTCGGCGAGCGCCTGGCGCACGGTCGCGCGCAGCTCGTCGTCGTTCCACGGCTTCGTGAGCAGGCGGAAGATCTCGCCCTGGTTGATCGCTTCGATCGCGACACCGATCTCGGTATGACCCGTGAGCAGGATGCGCACGACGTCGGGGTGGCGCTCGCGCACCTGCGCCAGCAGCTTCACGCCCGTGGTGCCCGGCATGCGTTGATCGGAGACCACCACCTGCACCGGCTCGCTGGCGAGCAGCGCGAGCGCCTCCGGCGCGGAGCTCGCGGTGAACACGCGCACCGGCTCGGCGCGGAACAGGCGCGCGAGCGCCTTCAAGATGTTCACTTCGTCGTCGACGAAGAGCACGCCGGGTCGCTCGCTCGCTGCGGAGGATTGGGCCAACGGGGCTGGAGTGTTTCAAGGGCCGTGCCCGCGCGCGCGGTATTCGTGCGCGGGCGACGGCTCGTGAGTCGCCGCGCGCCCGAGCGGCGTCGCTTGCGGCTGGGTTGCTCGCCGCTTGCCGGCGGCAAGCGCTTCCCGCGCGCGGGACGAAGCTGCGCGAACCTGCCGGCGGGCTGCGCGCTGGCAAACCCGCTCTGCGCGAGCCCGCATGCGCA
>DATFUE010000422.1:0-4111 GCA_035261165.1 Myxococcota bacterium | reverse complement strand
TCGGCCAGGTGCCGCAGCAGCTCGGTCACCTCGGATGGGGCGAGCACGGCGGTCGGCTCGTCGAGCACCAGCACGCGCGCGCCGCGCGCCAGCGCGCGCGCGATCTCGAGCCGCTGCAGCTCGCCGACCGCGAGTGAGTCGCTGCGCGCGCCGGGATCGAGCGAGAGCCCCGAGCGTTCGAGCAGCTCGCGCGCGTGCGCGTGCAGGCGCGCGCGCGGCAGCCAGCGCTCGCCCGTTTCGCCGAGCACCAGGTTCTCTGCCACCGTGAGCGCCGGCACGAGCATCGAGTGCTGGTGCACCAGACCGATGCCGAGCGCCAGCGCCTGGCGCGGCCCCTCGACCGCGACGGGCCGGCCGTCGACGAGTATCTCACCCGCGTCCGGCCGCGCGCTGCCGTACAGGATGCGGACGAGGGTGGTCTTACCCGCGCCATTCTCGCCCAGCAGCGCGTGCACCGAGGCCGGCTCGAGCGAGAGGCTCGCGCCGCGCAGCGCCTCCGTCGTTCCGAAGCGCTTGTGGATGTCGCGCAGCGCGACGACCGCCAAGCGACTAGAAGTTCCCGCGCGGGACCTGGAACGCGCCCGACGCGATCTCGCCCGCGAGCTTCTCGACTTCGGCGCCGACCTCGGCGGGCACCTGCGCGCGGAGCTTCTCGTTCCACTCGACCGCAATCACTCCGCTCGCCAGGCCGAAGCGCATGGGCCGCGCCGTGAACGTCCCCGCCTTCACTTCCTTCGCCACGAGGAGCAGAGCCGCCGGGACGTTCAAGGTCGCGGACGCCAACACGTGCTCGGGCGCGGCGTCGTTCTGGTTCTTGTTGGTGCCGAAGGCGATGACTCCCGGGGCGCTGCCGACGGCCTGGAAGAAGCCCGCGGCCGCTTCGTTCGCGTTGTGAATCAGCGCGTCGCCCCCGTTCGCGACGAGCGCGAGCGTCGCCTCGCGCGCGGCCGAGGTGTCGGTCCAGTTGCCGATGTAGGAGACCGTGACCTGCGCGTCGGGTCGCGCGCGCTTCGCGCCGGCCTCGAACGCGCTGAACGTGCTCTCCACCGACGGGATCTTCACGCCGCCCAGCGCGCCGAGCTTCCCCGTCCGCGACATGCTTGCACCCACGAAGCCGAGCAAGTAAGTCGCGTCCTCGAGTTCGAACACGATCGGCGCGACGTTCGGGCGCACGGTCGAGCCGCTGGTCGTGATGAACACCGTCTTGGGGTAGTCCTTCGCGACGTTCGCGGCGGCGTCCTGGAACTCGAAGCCGTGACCAAAGACGAGACTGAACCCGCGCGCGGCGAAGTCGCGGAAGCCAGACTCGAAGTCCTGCGGCGTCTTGGTCTCCTGGTACGCGATCTCCGCATCGAGCTCGGTATGGATGCGCTGGAGTCCTTCGTAGGCGCTCTGGTTCCAGCCGCCGTCGCGGATCGAGCCGGGAGTCAGCAGGGCGACCTTGAATGCGCCGCCGCTCGGCGCCGCTTCGGCTGCGGGTGACGCCGGCGCTGCGGGTGCGCGCGACTCCTCCTTGCACGCGGTCGCGGCGAAGAGCGCGCACAAGGCCAGCAGCGTCGTGCGGCGGAGGGACCCTCTCACGCGGCGTAGCCTAACAGAGCCGTCGCTCGATCGCCCCGACGAGCTCGAGCAGCTCGAGCACGCGCGCGTCGGAGACGTACGAGTCGGCGCCGCGCTCGATGCGGTCGAGAAACACCTCGAGGTCCTGCGCGAACAAGGCGCCGGGCGGCTCGGCCGGCGGCGTCACGAGACGGCCGCGCTCGCAGTCGATCGACCACTCCGTCGCGCGCGCCAGCCCGGGTCCGCGCTCCTCGATCAAAGTGACTGCGCCGCCCTCCCGAAACGCGAGCTCGACCTCGAGGCGGCGCGGCGCGCCGCCCTGGAGCCGCGCGCCACTCACGTCGGCGGACCCGAAGAGATCCACCAATCGGTGTAGCCGCGCGAGCGCGCCGAGCGCGGCGCTGCCCGCGAGCGCGGGGTCCGCGATCCAGCCACTCGCGTCGCCGGAAAACCGGACGGTTCCCGACTCGGGCCGGCCGAGCGCTCGGGCGCCGTCTCGCAGCCAGCGCTGCGACGGTGAGAGCAGCTCGATGTGCTCCTCGTGCAGCACGAGCCCGCGCTCCGCCGCATCCGCGAGCAGCGCGCGCGCCTCGGCCGCCGAGGCCGCGAGCGGAAACTCCACCGCGACGTGCTTCCCCGCCGTCAGGCCGGCTCGCGCAACCTCGGCGTGCAGCAGGTTCGGCGTGCACACGATCAGCGCGCTGACCTCGGGGTCCGCGAGCGCGCGCTCGAGCGACACCGAATCGGGTCGGCCGCGCGAGACCACGTGTACGAGCCGCCCGCGCTCGCTCGCCGCGAGCGCGCGGATGCGCGCCCGGCCCGCGCGCCCGCCGCCGACCACGGCGACCCCCCGCCGCACGCGGCGCTCAGCCGAGCTTGCGCGCGAGCGTCAGACCGTCGGAGAGGCCGAGCATCACCGACTGCACGCGCCGGTCGGCCGCGACGTGCTCGTTCACGGCGCGGATCGCGACGGTGCTCGAGCTCTGGTCGTCGGGGCGAATCACTTGGCCGCCCCAGAACACGTTGTCGATCGCAACGAGACCCCCGGGTCGCAGGCGCCCGAGGATCTCTTCGTAGTACGCCTGGTAGTTCTCTTTGTCGGCGTCGATGAAGGCGAAGTCGATCGGCTGGTTCTTCGGCAGGCTGCGCAGCGTGTCGAGCGCAGGGCCCAGACGCAGCTCGATGCGCTCCGCGACCCCCGCCTTCTGCCAGAAGCGGCGCCCGATCGAGGTGAACTCCTCGCTCACGTCGCAGCACAAGAGCTTCCCGTCGGGCGGCAGCGCCCGCGCCATACACAAGGCGCTGTAGCCGGTGAACGTGCCGACCTCGACCACGCGCCGGGCCCCGATCGCCGCGACCAGGAGGCCGAGAAACGTGCCCTCCTCGGCGGAGATCTGCATCCCGGATCGGTCGCCCAGGGCGCGGCGTGTCTCGGCGCGCAGCTCCTCGAGTAGCGGATCGTCGGGTGTCCGGTGAGCGAGCAGGTATTCGTGGAGCGGCTCGGTCACGGAGGTGTATTTCGGCATGGGCGGGCGAGCTTATCAGAAAGCGTCCCCGGCTCGGGACCGCGCTGCTAGAATTCGGCGGGCCCAACGCAGCAGGGGGAGATGAGCCATGGCCATGGGTGCTCGCAAGAAGACCGCCGCGCGGAAGAGCAGCGCGAAACGCCCCGTCGCCGGCGCCAAGGCGACCGCGCGCAAGGGCACGAAGAAGGCCGGCGGCCGCAAGAAAGGCGGCCTCAAGGCGCCGTCGCGCCGCCCGACGCCGACGGAGGAGCTGGCGAAGCGCATCGTCGCGGCGATGGACGACGAGTTCAACATCGATCTCGGCAAGCTCTACACCGAGGACGCGGTCTCGGAGGAGCCCGCGGGCGGGACGGTCACCGGGCTCCAGTCACTGCGCTCGAAGCTGGCCGGCTGGCTCGCGGGCCTGCGCACCGCTTCGTGGAAGGCGCGACACGTTTTCGTGTCGGGCAAGACGATCGCGATCGAGTGGGAAGCCGACATCACGTTCAAGGACGGCCGCCAGATGAAGCTCGTCGAGATCGCCATCCACGAAGTGCGCGGCGACAAGATCTTCGCCGAGCGGTACTACTACGACCCGCGCGCGCTCATGCCGCCCGCGCAGGCCGCTCCGCCGCCGCGGCCCGTGCAGCGGCCCGCGCCGAAGCTGCCCGCGACGAGACACGCCAGCCCGGACGAGGAGGACGACGACGACGAGGGCTCGTCGGTCGATCCGATGGATCTCTGACAGCGCGCGGGAAATGGCGAGCGGGTCAGCCCCCGAGCGTCATCCCGCCGTCACAGACGATCACCTGGCCGGTGACCATGTCGGAGCCCGCGATGAGTGACAGGATGGCGGCCGAGACGTCCTCCGGGTCCGACGGGCGGCCGAGCGGAACCCGCTGCGCGACGCCCTTCATGACCGCGTCGTAGCTCTCGCCCCAACCCTGCTTGAGCCAGCGGCCGGTGATCGCGCCGGGCGCGACGCCGTTCACGCGGATCTTCGGCGCGAGCGCGCGCGCCAAGGTGACGACCAGGTTGTTGAGCGC
>DATFUE010000421.1:0-4094 GCA_035261165.1 Myxococcota bacterium | reverse complement strand
GCACCTGATGCGCGACGCGCTCTTGCCCGCGTTCGGCGCCGCGGGCGCGGGCTTCGTCGACGTGGCGGACGGTCTCTCGCGCATGCTCGAGCGCTACTGCGGCGACGTCGAGCCGCGCATCCCCTTCTATTGCATCGCCTTCAACCTGCGCGACTGCCAGGCGGACGTGCTGAGTCCCGGTCCCGTCGCGCCGCATCTGCGCGAGCTGATCGTGCAGGCGGACGCGCGCGCGGCCGCGCTCGCGTCGTCGAGTGTGCCGCTGCTCTTCGTGCCGCGCGTGATCCGGCGCATCAATCTCGACGCGCATTACATCGACGGCTCGACGACCGAGGACGTCCCGCTGCATTCGATCGTCCGCAAGTGGGATCTCGATCGCGCGGCCGGCGTCGAGCTGCGCGACCGACTCGTGATCGTGTACGTGAAGCTCACCGGCGGGCTCGAGACCTACCGCACACATCCCGGCCGCATCGGGAAGCTCCGCCTCATGCAGACCGTCGCGGCCGCGGGCATCGAGACGATGCACCGGCGCGACGTCGAAATCCTGCGCATGCGGCCCGACGTGCGGCTGATCGGCCTGGAGCTCGGCGACTCGAGCCCCGACTTCTTCGACACGCGCCGCATCGCCGAGTTCATCCGCTCCGCGAAGGAGTCTTTCCCGGAGCAGCTGCTCGCGATCGAAGAGGCGCTGCGCGCGGACGAGCGGCGCAGCTAGTCCCTTCGGTATCCTGCGCCGCGTGTATCCAGTCTTGTGGGAGCCGTTCGGCTTCCCGATCTCCAGCTTCGGCGTCATGGTCGCGCTCGCCTTCCTCGCGGGCGGCTGGCTCTCCGCGCGCTCGTTCGAGCTGCAAGGCAAGGACGGGAAGCTCGCCTGGGACCTGCTCACCTGGTGCGTCGTCGGCGGGCTGCTCGGAGCGAAGCTCTGGTTCGTCGCCGAGGAGCTCGCGCGCGAGCCGAGCGCGACGCTCGCGGGCACGCTGTTCAGCCGCGGCGGACTCACTTGGTACGGCGGCTTCCTCGGCGGCGCGATCTTCGGCCTCGGCGCCGGGAAGCTGCGCGGCCTGTCGCTGCTGGACCTCATGAACGCCGCCGCGCCGGCCCTCGCCGCGAGTCAGGCGATCGGGCGCATCGGCTGCTTCCTGGTCGGCGACGACTACGGGGTGCGCTCGACCGCGCCGTGGGCGGTCGCCTTCCCGCACGGCCTGCCGCCGACGCTCGATCCGACCACGGGCGCCGTGTTCAGCGTCCACCCGACGATGCTCTACGAGACACTCTGGCTGACTCCGGTGTTCGCGCTGCTCTGGGCGCGGCGCGGCAAGTCGCCGTTCCTGTTCGGCGAGTATCTCGTCCTCGCCGGGATCGGGCGCCTGTGGATCGAGGTGTTCCGGCGCAACCCGGACTTCGTCGGGATCCTGTCGAACGCGCAGGTCGTGGCGCTGTCGTGCGTCGTGGTCGGCGCCGCGTCGTGGCTGTGGCTGCGCGCGAACGCGGCGGCGGTCAATCCCGGCGCCGCGAAGTGAGCTCGGTGGCGAGCGCGAGCGCGCGCTTCGCCAGCTTCTGATCCGAGAGCTCCACGCTCTGCGCGAGTCCGGTGAGCACCTTCGCCGCGCTCTGCCGCCAGAGCGCCGGCGAGCTCGAGCCCTCTTGGCGCCAGCGCGTGAGTGACTCGACCGCGGCGAGATTGTCGCCCGCATAGTAACTCGCCATGCCGTGCGCGAACGGCAGCGCGCCGTCCGCGGCGCCGGCCGCGCGCGCCTCGGGCTGCTCGAGCACCGCCGCCGCCTCGGCGTAGTGACCGTTCTCGATCAGGCTGTCGACCGCGAGCTGATACCCGCGTCCCGCGGTGCCGTAGATGTCCGCGAGCATGCGCGCGAGCGGCATCGCGAACACCAGCTCCGAGCGCACGCGGTCCTCGACCAGGCTGCGCGCGACCGCGCCCGAAGCCGCGAGCTGGCGCAGCACGATCAGGAGCTGGTCGCGGGTCTCGCGGAACAGCTCCTCGGCCTCGGCTTCGGACTCGAGCATGCGCCGGCTGCCCGCCTCGAACACGCGCCAGAACGCGTCCGCCAGCGGACCCGACGCCGAGCCCTCGGCCATCATGCGCTGCAGGCGCGGGCCGTAGCTGTCGGTCAGATAGAAGCCCTCGCGGAACTTCATCGTCTCGTGAAACAGCGCGCCGACGGCGAGGTCGAAGAGCTCCTCGGCCTGGACCTCGGTGCGCGGCCGCGCGTCGTCCAGGCGGAAGAGCGCGTGACACTCCTCCTTCAGTCGATACAGCGCGCTGTCTTCTTCGTCGCCGACCAGCCGCGCCACGGTTGCGAAGGTGAGTCTGCCCGCGCGAAGCTCGCGTCCGACTTCCTGTGAGAGCGCATAGCTCTCCATGAAATCTCGAACGATCTGGGCGAGCCGTCGCTCGCGAAGCTCCATCCACGACCTCCCGCGCCCGATGATTGACCCGTAGAATGCGAAGATCGATGTGGCCCCGATGGACCGGAGAGCGCTCACAAACGATATCAGATCGACCGGCGAACCGGCGGGGTCGGACGCGGTGAAGGCGGCGCATGGGAAATCGCGACTCGCCATCGGAATCCTTTTCACCACGATCCTGATCGACTTTCTCGGTTACTCGATCCTGATCCCGGTGCTGCCGCACTTCATCGGCACGCTCGGCGTCGACGCGTTCGGCATCGGCCTGATCACCGCGTTCTACGCGCTCGGCCTCGTGCTGTTCCTGCCGCTGTGGGGCTGGGTCTCCGATCGCTTGGGACGACGGCCGGTGCTGTTGGTCTCGCTGCTCGGTACGGCCGTGTCGTTCTTGTTCCTCGCGCTGGCCACCACCTTGACGCAGGTGCTGATCGCGCGCTTTCTCGGCGGCTTCTTCGGCGCGAGCGTCGGCACCGCGCAGGCCGCGATGACGGATCTCACCGACGACAGCTCGCGCGCGAAGGGCATGGGCGTGATCGGCGCGGCGTCGGGGATCGGACTGGTGCTCGGCACCGCGCTCGGCGGCGTGCTGGGCGGGATCTCGCCGGCGATGCCCTTCTACGCCACAGCCTCGGTCGCGGCGGTGAACTTTCTGCTCGCGGCCTGGGCGCTGCCCGAGTCGAAGGGGCCGATTCCCGCGGCGGCCGGCGCCCGCGAGTTCGCGCGCGCGCTGGTGCCCGCGCCGTTCTGGGTCGTCGCGCGCGCGCACGGGGGACCGCAGCGCCTGTACCTGTATCTCTTCCTGCACATCTTCTTCGCGTTCTCCGCGATCGAGTCGATGTTCCCGCTGTTCGCCGCGGCGCGCTTCGGCTGGAGCGAGACGCAGACGGGGCTGTTCATGGCGACGGTCGCGATCGTGCTCGGCGGCAGCCAGGGGCTGATCGTCGGTCCGCTCTCGCGCGTGTGGGGCGAGGAGACGATGACCTCCGTGGGCTTCGGGCTCACCGCGGTGTCGATCGCCGGGCTCGCGGTGTCTCCCTCGGTCCCCGTCCTGTGCGTGTGTGCGATCGGCGTCGCGCTCGGCGCCGGCATCGCGTTCCCGGCGTTCACCAGCTTGTTCTCGAAGGTCTGTGGCGCGCACGAGACCGGCGCCGCGATGTCGCGCAGCCAGGCGATGATTCACACCGGCCGCGCGCTCGGCGCGATGTGCTGGGGCTACACGTTCGCGCATTCGGGTCCGGGCACGCCCTTCGTGCTCGCGGGCATCGCGCTGCTCGCCGCGCTCGGGATCTTTCGGGCCTCTCCCCGGGTACTGCTGCCCCAGCTTTGATCCGGTATGCTCGGCCCCGTCGGGGCCAGAGGACGGGGAACATGGCGGAAGCAGTGGAGCGCGAGAGACTGGACGTAGACCTGTTGTTCGTCGGGGCCGGAGTCGCGAACTTGGCCGCGGTCATTCATCTGGCCGACCTGTGCAGGGCAGAGAGCCTCGAGCTGCCGTCCATCCTGGTGATCGAGAAGGGGCCCGAGCTCGGCGCGCATCAGCTCTCGGGCGCGATGATGGATCCGCGCGGAATGGCCGAGCTCATGCCGGACTTCGTCGCGCAGGGCTTCCCGTTCCATTACCAGTGCACGACCGACGAGACCTGGTTCATGTCGGCGAAGCGCGCGATGAA
>DATFUE010000420.1:0-6088 GCA_035261165.1 Myxococcota bacterium | reverse complement strand
TCTCCCCCGAGCAGATCATCGAGGCCGTCGCGATGAGCGCGCTGGCGAACGCGGTCGCCCGGCTCGGCGTGATGACCGAGGTCTGAAGGTGTCGCTCGCGTGGCTCGTCGCGCTCGGCTGCGCCGCGGCCGCGGCCGTGCTCGGAGCGCTGTGGCTCCGCGTGCGGCGCGCGAACGCCCTCGCTCGCACCCGTCTGGGCGCGGCGTCCGCGGAGCTCGAGCGCCTGGAGCACGCGTTCGCGCGCTTCGCCCCGATGGAGCTGGTCGAGCGCGTGATCGCGAGCGGGGTGCCCACGAGCGGCGAGCGCAAGGAAGTGACCGTCTTGTTCGCCGACCTGGTCGGCTTCACTCCGATCTCCGAGCGCGTCGATCCGTCTGCGCTGGTGCGCATCCTGAACGGCTACTTCGAGCGCATGAGCCGCGCGATCACGGCGCACCAGGGTCACATCTCGACACTCATCGGTGACGGGATCCTCGCGCTCTTCGGCGCGCTCGAGACGAACCCGTGGCAGACCGACGACGCGCTGCGCGCCGCGCTGGCAATGCGCGCCGAGCTCGCCGCGTACAACGCGGAGCTCGCGGCGGAAGGCCTCCCGAAGCTCGCCATCGGCATCGGACTGCACCGCGGCACGGGGATCGCGGGCCTCGTGGGGAGCCTGGAGCTGATGCAGTTCACCGTCGTCGGCACGGTCGTCAGCGTGGCGGCGCGCGTGCAGACGCTCACGCGCGAGCACGGCGTCGACATCCTCGTGACCGCCGACGCGCAGCGCGCGCTCGACCCGCGCTTCGCGGTGCGCGCATTGCCCCCAGCCGTACTGAAGGGGATCGCCGACCCGGTCGCGACGTTCGCGCTCCTGCCCGAGTGACTCACTGCGTGGCGGTGTCCTTCTGGAAGCCCGACTTCAGCGCATCGAAGAAGGCGTTCTCGAGCAGCGACTGGACGCCCGTCCAATAGTCGCTCTGCGGGCGGTCGACCGTTCCCGAAATGGGGACGTGAAACATGGCCGCGTGCTCGTTCGGGCCCTCGAGCACCTCCAGGACCGCCGTGAGCAAGGTGCCGCGCAGAGACTCGGCGATGCTCTGCACGCTGAGCTCGTGTGGGAATTTCAGCGCATCCATCTCGGAGACGGACGCATTCACGTAGCCGTCGATACGGCCGTCGCGAGACTCGAGCGCCGAGTCGAGGCCCGACGTCCCGCCTTCGACGTCGAGTCCGGCGTAGGCGCGCAGCAGCGAGTTCCACTCCGCCAGGTGCACGTGCTCTACCAACAGCTTGCCGTCGAACGAGGGGCGGCGCGTGTTCGGCATGAGCTGGAACCACGCCTCGACCGTGCCCGTCTTCATGGGCACGCCGCGGGCGTGGAGGTCGATCGTGCCGTGCGTCACCGGCCCCTGACTTGGGACGTTCGACGCGCCGAGCTCGATGTGGTCGAGGTACACGTCGACCGCTGGCTTCGTGTGGAAGTTGCGGAAGTGGAGCGTTCCGTCGCTGATGTCGATGCGGTTGACGCTCGTCGGAAACAGCCTGCGCAGGGTGATGCGCCAGTCGACGCCCGTCGGCCCCTGCCTGTCCTCCGGCGTCGGTCCATCCACCAGGTTCACGGAGGGACTCGAGAACGCGATCGTTCCCCGGAGCCGGCCGCGCAGCAGCGCGCCTCCGTCGAGCGCGTACACGACACGAGGCGCGATCACGAACGGCACTGGAACGCGCCCATTGCGCTTCACGAGGCGCAGATTTTCGATCGTGTACGAAAGGCGCAGCACGGAGACGTCGACGTCGTCGAAGCTGCCGGCGTAGCGCTCGTTCTTCGCCAGCGCAGCGGCGACGCGGTGCTCGACGACGACGGGCAAGTACGCGCGGATGGTACAAAGCGCCGCGAAAGAGCTACAGAGCGCGATCCAGGTGCGCCAGGAGGCAGGTCGCATAGTAACTCCGGAGTGAACCGGGTCGGTACTGCAGACGCCGTGCCGTGAGCGCTCTTCGCAGGACGAGAGCGCGCTAGCGCGCAGAAAGTGAGTCGCTGACTCGCGGCTCGTGCGGAGGCCGGCGCCGCCTCGGGGGTCCCCCCCGGGTCCCGGTACCCTCCTCGGAAGGCACCGGCCGCGCCGCTCGCTGCACCGAGCAAGATCAGGATGGGCTGCGATAGCGCCGCGGCAAGGCGTTCCTCCCGAGGTGCTCGCCCAGAACGCGGAGCGTGTCGGGACAGAAGCAGTAGCAGCGGACGCGCGTGATCTGTCCGTCGCGCTCCTCGAGGCGATGCACTTCGTTCAGGCCCTCGACACCGCCCAGCGTCCGGAAGCCGAGCACGAGTGTCTCTCCGAGATACTCCGCCAGCTCCCAGCGCGGATTCTCGCCGAAGCCGAGCGCGGGCATCACGAAGTGCGCGTGCTCGAAGAACGGGCGCGCGCGCTCGAAGCCGTCCATGTCGACTCCGCCCACGAGCTCGACGCACAGGTCCGCCGAGCAGATCGCCTTCAAGGTGTCTAGATCCTTGTTGGAGAGCGCGTACAGGAAACGCTCGACCAGCGCCGGGGAAGGCAGCGGCCCGGCCGGCGGGGAGCTCTGCTCTGCGTCGTGGTCGAGTCGGCCGCGGCCGCGCTGCAGCGCTGCCTTCACCGCCGCCACCGTCGTGTGCAGGGCCCTCGCGGTCTCTTCGAGTGACAGATCGAAGACGTCCTTCAAGAGGATCGCCGCGCGCTCGCGCGGTGCCAGCTGCGCCAGGAGCTGACCGGCCGCTTCACGCACTTCGGGCGCGCGCCCTGGATCTCCGAGGCGCGCATCCGCGTCGCGCTCGCCGATGCGTCGCTCCACCTCGAGCACCTCCCGTTCGCGCGCCGCTCGGCGCCGCTGGTCGATCCAAATCCGTGTCGCCGTTCGAACCAGGTACGCGCGCGGATGCTCGAGCCGCTCGAGATCCGGATCGAGCTTCCCGAGCTGGCCGAACACGCGCAGCAGCGCCTCCTGTACCAGGTCCTCGCCGTCCCAGACGTTTCCGGTGAGGCGCACGCAGTAGCGGTGGAGCTCGGGCCGCAGCGGCGCGAGCTCGTCGAGATACGTGCGCCAGGGAACGCGGACGTCCTTTTGCACCGCGAACGGGGACGCGGGGTCAGCCATGGCGGAGCTCCTCGTGGGGTCGTTCTACAGCCTAAACGAACGGGAGGGCGAAAAAGAATCGCCGACATGACTCACCGCTCGAACGGCAACAGGCCGGGCCCGCGCAACCCGCGCGGCGCGTGTCATGATGGCCGGATGAAAGTCGGTCGCATCTCCGAGATCTGGCGCTACCCCGTGAAGTCGATGGCCGGCGAGCGCCTCGACGAGGTCGAGCTCGATCCGGTCGGGATCCCGGGCGACCGCGGCTGGGCGGTGCGCGACGAGGTGCGCGGGGGCATTCGCGGCGCGAAGAAGATCGCGGGCCTGATGCGCTGCGCCGCGCGCTATCTGGAGCCACCGACACGCGCGCGTGTCGGCGCGCCGGAGATCACCCTGCCCGACGGCTCGCGGGTGCGCGCGAATGCGAGCGACGCGGCCGAGCGGGTGTCGGCGGCGGTGCAGGCGACGATCACCCTCTGGCCACTCCTGCCCGCGACCGCGCTCGACCACTATCGGCGCGGCGCGCCCGACCACGCGGACATGGAGACCGAGCTGCGCGCCGTGTTCGGCCGCACCGCGGACGAGCCGCTGCCGGACTTCTCGAAGCTGCCGCGCGAGGTGTTCGAGTACGAGTCACCGCCTGGCACGTACTTCGACGCGTTCCCGCTGCTGCTGCTCTCGACCGCGACGCTCGAGAAGCTCGCGAAGGCAGCGCCCGCGTCACGGGTCGACGTGCGCCGCTTCCGCCCGAACTTCGTGGTCGAGACGGATGCCGGGATCGACGGCTACGTCGACGCGGACTGGGCCGGCCGGCGCCTGCGCCTGGGCGAGCTCGAGATCGACGGCGCGATGGCCTGCCCGCGCTGCGTCATGGTGACTCACGGCTTCGCGGACCTGCCGCGCGATCCCAGCCTGTTGCGCGCGATCGTGCGCGACGCGAATCAGAACGTCGGCCTGTACGCTAGGCCGAGGGGCGCGGCGCGAGTGCGCGTCGGCGACGAGGTCGCGCTCGTCGACTGAGTCGAGGCTCAGTCGGCCGCATGACTCCGGAACCACTCGAGGGTTCGACGCACGCCGACCTCCAGGGAGATGGGCGGCCGCGCGTCGCGCTCCGGCTCGAGCACCGAGCGCTCGAGATCGCCCGCCCGCGGCGGGCCGAAGCGGATCTCGGAGGCGCTGTTGGCGATGCCCTTCATCCGCTCCGCGAGCGCGAGCGTCGTCGTCGCCTCGCCCGTCGCCACGTTCACGATCGGAACGGCCACGGCGCCGCACACGGCGCGCAGGTTCCACTCCACGACGTCGTCGATGTACACGTAGTCGCGCACGCAGCCGGGGTCGCCGGTCTGGGCGCGCGCGTACACCGAGACGGGCTCGCCGCGGAGCAGACGTCGCGCGAAGATGGCGACCACGCCGGCTTCGCCGTGTGGGCTCTGGCGCGGGCCGTAGACGTTCGCGTAACGCAGAATGGTGTAGGCGAGGCCGTGCTGCTGGCGGAACGACTCGAGGTAGGCCTCGGTCGCGAACTTCGAGCACGCGTACGGGCTCGCGGGCGCGGGCCGCATCGACACCGGCGCGCGCTGGCCCTCGGGCACTTCGCCGTAGATCGCGCCCCCGGTGCTCGCGAACACGAAGCGCGACACCTTGCACGCGGCGCTCGCCGCCAGGAGGTTGAGCGAGCCCAGGACGTTCACCTGCGCGTCGAGCAGCGGATCGCGCGTGCTGACCGCGACGCTCGCCTGCGCGGCGTGGTGGCAGACCACGTCCGGACGAAAGGCCTCGAACACGCGCGTCACCCCGTCGCCGTCGCGGATGTCCAGCACGTGCAGAGCCGCGCTCTCGGGCACGTTGGCGCGCGTGCCGCTCGAGAGATCGTCGACGACCGCGACGTCCCAGTCATTCGCGACCAGGGCCGCCGCCACGTGACTCCCGATGAACCCCGCTCCGCCGGTGACGAGTGCGCGCATGCGGCGACTCTAGCTCGCGAGCGCTAGCGGCGCCGCTTCTTCGCCGCGGACGCCCGCTTCTTGGGCGCGCCCTTCGCCACGGCCCGCTTCCCGAGCCCGAGCGGCTTCAGCACCTCGGCCCAGTCACTGAGCGCGTCCTCGTGACCCTCGACGAGCTGCACCGTGAGCTGCGAGTAGCCCGCGTCGCGGAGCTCCTCGACGCGCTCGCGCAGCACCGGCGCGGTCGCGGTGAACGAGAACGCCTCGACGATCTCCTTCGTGTAGAGCGGGCGCTCCTCGGGGCGCAGGAACATCAAGTGACCGCGGTGCAGGGTCAGGTAGCGAGCGTCCGCGGGCTCGTAGCGCTCGTACAGCTTGCGGTAGCGCTCGACCGCCTCCGCGACGAACGGCGGCAGGGAGCCCATCACTTCGCCGAGCTGACCGCGCTCGACCAGGTCGTGGAAGAACGCGGCCGCGAGCGGCGCGCCTTGTGCGACCGCGCGCTTGCTGTCCGCGCGTTCGCCCTTGCGTAGCACGCAGCCCAGGGTGAACAAGGTCGAGTACAGCGGATCGGAGCGGCCGGCGTCGCGCCAGCTCTCCTGCATGCCGCGGAGCGACGCGACCGCGGCGCCCACGGCGCCCGCGAACATCAGCCAGCCGGCGCCGAGCTTCGCGGTCAGCGCGCGCGCCTTGGGTCCGAACGCCGAGACGTGCAGCGGAATCGGATGAGAGAGGTCGATCAGGCCCGCGTCGGGATTCAAGAAACGGACCTTGTGCACGCCGTCGTCGAGGCGACACTCGACCGTGTCGCCGCGCAGCATGCCCTGCACCACGTGGACGTAGCGCTCCATCTCGCCGAGCGGCACCGCGCCCTGCCCCATCGTGCGGCGCGCCGTGAAGCCGGTGCCGACGCCGAAGTCGATCCGGCCCGGCGCGAGCTTCGCGAGCGTCGCCAGGCCGTTCGCCGCAACCGGCGCGATGCGGTTCGACGGGATCAACACGCCCGTGCCCAGCCGGATGCGCTTCGTCTCGCGCGCGGCCAGCGCCATGCC
>DATFUE010000419.1:0-2132 GCA_035261165.1 Myxococcota bacterium | reverse complement strand
CCGAACGGCTCCGTTCCCGCCATCGCGCAGGTGACGAAGATGGGACACGTCTTCGTGCTCGACCGGCGCACGGGTGAGCCGCTCTTCCCGGTCGAGGAGCGAGCGGTACCGCAGACCGACGTGCCGGGCGAGATCACCTCTCCGACGCAGCCCTTCCCGACCCACCCGCGCCCGATCCACCCGGCGCGACTCACTCCCGAAGATGCCTGGGGCTTCACGCGCTTCGACCGGGGCGCGTGCGCGAAGGAGATCGCGAAGTACCGCTCCGACGGCATCTTCACGCCGCCGAGCCTGCGTGGCTCGATCGAGTTCCCCGGCCCCGCGGGGGGGCCGAACTGGGGCGGCGCGGTGATCGACCCGGTGGCGCAGGTGATGTACGTGAACCAGATGCGCGTGCCGGCGGTGGTGCAGCTCATCCCGCGCGACGAGTACGAGCGCATCAAGGACTCGGGTCAGTGGAGCTACCCCAACGAGCTGTATCCGATGAAGGGCACCCCGTACGCGGTTCGGCGCGGGCCGCTGCTCTCGCCGCTCGGCGCGCCGTGCAGCGCGCCGCCCTGGGGCACGCTCGCGAAGCTCGACCTGTCGAGCGGGGAGATACTCTGGGAATCGGTCCTCGGCACGACGCGCGATCAGGCGCCGTTCCCGATCTGGCTGCACCTGGGCGCGCCGAACCTCGGGGGCGCGCTCGCGACCGCCGGCGGCCTGGTGTTCATCGGCGCGACCACGGACAAGTTCTTCCGCGCGTTCGACGCACAGTCGGGGCGCGAGATCTGGACGCAGCGCCTGCCTTACACCGCAAACGCGACGCCGATCGCGTATAGACTGCGGCCCGACGGCAAGGAGTTCGTCGTCGTCGCAGCGGGCGGTCACGGCTGGTCGCAGCCGGGCGACGCGCTGATGGCGTTCGCGCTGCCCTGAAGCGCCGAGGAGCAGATGCACGAGATCTACGAACAGCGCCGCTTCCGCGTCGGGCCCGGCGAGTGGGCTGGCCAGGTCGAGCGCCTGCGCGGCCCCGCGGGTGCGGCGTTCTTCGGCGCGTTCCGCGGGCAGATCGGCCTCGAGGCGAACGAGGGGATCCTCCTCACGGTGTATCCCGACGCGGCGAAGCTCGCGCTTTCCGTGGGCGCCCTGCGCGCCGCCTCCGCCGCCGCCCGCGACGTGCGCACCGAGCGCATGGTCGCGACCGTGCGGCCCACGCAGCCGGCCGCGCCGACACGGCCCGGTGTATACGCCTTCCGCACGTTCGAGATCCGCGACACCGACTCCGCCGAGTTCGCGAGCTTGTCCGAGCGGGCGTGGCCGGGGTTCGAAGCGAGTTACGACGTCGAGATCATCGGTCTCTGGAAGAGCCTCGACCTGCGCGCGCCCGAAGCACGCTTCCACCTGCTCACCCGCTACGCCAGCCTCGCGACCTGGGAGGCGTCGCGCGCCGATGCCGGCCGGCCGGAGTTCGCGCGCCGGCACGAGCTGACGCGCAGGACCTGGGTCGTGACCACCACGCTCGCGTGACCGAGATCCGCGCAGCGACACCGGGCGATGTAGCGGCGATTCGCCGCGTGCACACGGCGGCGTTCGGGCGCGCCGCCGAAGCGGAGCTCGCGCTCGCGCTCGCCGCGCGCGAGCCGGCGTGCATCTCGCTGGTTGCGAGTCAGAGCGGCGCCTTGGTCGGTCACGTGCTCTTCAGCCCGGTCGCGGTCGACGGGCACGCGTTCGCGATCGCGCCGCTGGGCCTCGGGCCGCTCGCGGTCGCGCCCGAGCTGCAGCGCGGCGGGGTCGGCAGCGCGCTCGCGCGCGCGGGCATCGACGCGTGTCGCAAGGCCGGCGCGCCGTTCGTCGTCGTGCTCGGGCATCCGCCCTACTACCCGCGTTTCGGCTTCGCGCCCGCGGCGCGCTTCGGGCTCACGTTCGCGGATGCGCCGCCGCGCGACGCGTTCATGGCGCTCGAGCTCGTTCCGGGCGCGCTCGCGGGGGTGCGCGGCGCGGTGCGGTACGCGCCGGAGTTCGGCTCTTAGAGTCGCAAACGCGCGCGAGGTAGAATCTCGAGCGGAGGTTCTTCCATGCCGCTCAAGACCCCGGCCGAGTACGTCGAGAGCCTGCGCGACGGGCGCGTCCTGTTCTGGGACGGCGAC
>DATFUE010000418.1:0-3276 GCA_035261165.1 Myxococcota bacterium | reverse complement strand
TCGGAGTGCAGCCGCGCCACCGCGAGCACCGGCGCGGTCGCGATCCCGGCGTCGCGCAGCAGGCGCTTCGTCTCGAGCTTGTCGTCGACGCTCGGGTAGTGCATGCGCTGATTCCAGCGCGAGGTGTACACACCATTGCGTCGGTTCATGCCGAGCACGCCCAGCGCGCGCAGTCGCGCCGCCAGCGTCACCGCGCGTCCTCCTCGCGCCCGCGCGCCAGGCTGCGGAAGCGCCACAGCTCCGACGCGCGGTAGCCGGTGTAGCCGCCGATCCAGACCAGCACGCCCATGACCGAGATCACGAGCTCGGGGAAGCCGAACATCAGGTGCTCGAGCGCCGCGATGCGGAAGATCGGATAGACGCAGATGGCCGCTGCGGTCGACGTCGCGAGGCGCCGCACCGCCGCGGGCAGCCCCTCCTCCGCTGTGGTGATCGAGAAGCGCTCGATCAGCATCGTCATGATCACGACCGGGAAGAGCACGCTCGCGTACAGGTCCTTCACCTCGTAGGTCCGGCCCAGCAGTGACTGCGCCGTGATCGCGAGCACGACGAGACACAGAAGGACGCCGAGCCGCGGTACCAGCAAGAGCTGCAGGCGCTCGAGCAGGAAGCGAGACACGATGCCCAGCGCGATCACCGAGCCCACCAGGCCCAGGCCGAGCGTGAGCGGCAGCTCGCGCAGCGCGAGCGAGATCAAGAGCGGCATGAAGGTGCCGAACGTGCGCACGCCGATGATGTTGCGGATCAGCGCGATGATCAACGCGCCGATCGGGAAGACCAGCAAGATGCGCAGCGCCGACTGCGAGCCGACCGGCAGGCGGTAGAGCGAGATCGCGGCGAGCAGCGGGTTCGACGGCACCATGAAGGACGCCACCTCGTCCGCGCGCAGTGACTCGCGCAGCACGCGATAGCGAAACGACAGCGCGTCCAGCCCGGTCTCCTCGACCAGGGTCGAGCTGCCGGTGCGCAACAGCAGCAGGTCCGGCGGCCGCGCGCCGAAGAAGCCCAGCGACGGCGAGAGCGCGAGCCACGTGCCCCCCACCCAGGCTTCGGCCCAGATCGCCTCGCGCGCTTCCTTGTCGGCGCGCAGCCGCAGTCCCGCCGAGATCCGCGCCGGGTAACCCGCGGCGCGCAGCAGCCCGACCAGCAGCCGCGCCTTTCCGACCTGACTCCCCTCGCCGGCGGCGAGCGTCAGCAGCGCGTCGTCGCTGCCGGTGTTCGCGGTGAGGATCTCGTCGGTGACGTAGCCGAGCAGCACGCGCATCTGGCCCAGCGGGTCGCTCGGGTTCGGCGGCGCCAGATTCGCGAGCAGCTCGCGCACCTCGGGGGCATCCGAGGGAAAGCGCCCGCTCGAGTGCAGGTACGCGTCGACCACGTCTTTCGGCGGCTCGAGGCGCAGCTCCGTCGGCAGGGGCAGGGGCTCCTCCGCGAGCTGCACGCGGAAGCCGTGCGACAGGTTGTGCACGCCGTCGAACTTCCCGCTCCACACGCCGGTGCGCTGGCCGCCCTTCTCGGTGCGGATCGTGAACACCAGCCGGTCGTTGGTCTGGCGCTCGTCGAAGATCTCCTGCTGTGAGTCGGAGTCGGGCAGCGCGGCGCGCACGCTGCCGCGCTGGCCCGAGCCGCGCGCGTCGATCTCGAGCTCGACGCGCCACAGGTTCTCGACGTTCGAGGGCAACACCGGGAGGTGTAGGACCAGCGTCTTCCAGGCGAAGATCGACAGGCCGATCGCTACCAGGAGGGTGCCGGTCAGCGCCGCGCCGCGATTCACGCTCGACCTCCGGTGCTAATCGGGGCGCTCCTCGAGCTCGGCGCGCGTCGGCTCGCTGCCGTCGTCGACGCTGGGCAGTGCGGCGGCGGGCGGTGCCGCAGCGCCCCTCTCGGCCGAGCCCTCGCTCGCGATGTGGAACGCGGCGTAGCCGGGCATCACGAGCTGATCGAGCGCGACGCCGATCACGCGCCCCTGCTCGGGCGCGCGAATCTTGGACCTCCGATTCGAGATCGGGTCGAAGACCGTGCCGAGCACCTGGTGCTTCCGCACGACGTCGCCGAGCTTTGCGCGCGCGGCCAGGATCCCGCCCTCGTCGGAGCGCACCCAGCGCGAGCGGAAGTAGATGGCGGGCGCCGGCGAGGCGGCGTTCGTGGGCGGCAGCATGTCGAGGCCGGCGAGCAGCTGGCGCACGCCGTGGACGCCGCGATCGATGGCGTCCTCCTGGAAGCGCATCGGCTCGCCCGCCTCGTAGGCGATCGCCGGAATCCCCGCGTCCGTCGCCGCGCGCCGCAGGGTACCCGCGCGGCCCTCGTTGTGAATCGCGAGCTGACTGCCGAACGCCTTGGCCAGGCGCAGCACCTCCGGCTTGCGCAAGTCACCGCGCACCTGCGGCAGGTTCGTGCGGTGGAACGAGCCCGAGTGCACGTCGACCAGCGCGTCGCAGCGCCGCACCACTGCGTCGAAGAGTCGCCGCGCCAGGCGCGCCGCCGAGCTGCCGCGCGCGCTGCCGGGGAAGAAGCGGTTCAGGTCGCGTCGGTCGGGCAAGTAGCGCGAGCTGCGCCGGAACGCGGCCAGGTTCACGATGGGTACACCGATGAGTGTTCCCCGGAGCTGCGCCGGCGCCGTGGCCTCGACGGAGCGCCGCACGACCTCGACCCCGTTCAGCTCGTCGCCGTGGATGCCGCCGGTGAGACACACGACCGGGCCGGGCCGTGTGCCCGCGACCACGATCACGGGGGTCGAAACCTCCCCGCCCACCGACTCGCCGACCGGCAGCGCGAGGCGCCGTGTCTCGCCGGGCGCGATCTCCTGGCCGAGGACTACGAGGGGCTCCGCGCGCGCGCCGTTGGCGAGCGCGACGAGCAGCGCCGTGAGCGTCACCCCCAACGTCATGCGGGGCGGATTCCAACTGAAATTCGCGGGCGCCGCCAGGGTCGCGGCGTCGGCGGGGCGAGCTGGGGGACTACTCGCCGAGGAGGGCCATCACCGAGCTGACTAGGTGGCTCTCGGGGCGCGTGACACCCGTGTCCTGCAGGCCCATCGCGCCGAGTCCCATGGTCACGATCGCCTCGGCGGCGTCGTGCGGGTCCAGCGACTTGCGCGCCTCGCCGCGCTCCTGCGCGCGCGCGATCAGCGCGGCCATACCCTCGACGATCTTGCGAAACACCTCGGCCCAGCGTGCCTTCAGCTGCTCCGAGCGCGAGATCGCCTCGATCAAGCGGTGCGACGCGATCGGATACTTCCCGACCACCGGCCACTCACGGCGGGTCATGTAGCTCGCGAAG
>DATFUE010000417.1:0-11403 GCA_035261165.1 Myxococcota bacterium | reverse complement strand
CGAAGGGCGAGCGCGCGCGCGCCGGCGCAGAGACCTTCGTCATGACGAACTCCTTCGGCTTCGGAGGGAACAACTGCACCTTGATCCTCGGCACGAGTGACTCGCGGTGAAGGCGTCGCTTCTGCGCTGGGCGGCCTGGGCTCCGGGGATCGAGTCACCCGCCGCCTGGGAGGCCTGGGCCAAGGCGCCGGCGCCGCTTCCCGCGAGCGGCTCGCCGGAGGCGAAGTTCCTGCCCGCGATGCTGCGCCGCCGCTGCACCCCCCTCACCCGCACCATGCTGACGGCCGCGTTCGGCTGCGCCGAGCCCGACGAGATCGCCCGCCTGCGCACCGTCTTCGCCTCGCGCCACGGCAGCATCAACGAGTCGATCGGCTTGCTCGAGAACGTCGTGCGCCGCGAGAAGCTCTCGCCCGCGACCTTCAGTCACACGGTGCACAACGCGCAGGCCGGCTTGTTCTCGATCGCCGCGGGCAACCGCGCCGCCTCGAGCTCGCTCTCCGCGCAGGAGGACAGCTGGACCGCCGCCTGGCTCGAAGCGCTGTGCTTCCTGGAACGCGACCCGCGCGAGCCCGTGCTCGTGGTGATCGGCGACGTGCCCCTGGCCGACACCTTCGCGCCGCTGGTCGCCGAAGCCGGCGTGCCCTATGCCTTCGCGGTTCAGGTCGCGGCCGCGGGTCGCGGCCCGACGCTCGAGCTCGAGCTCGCGGAGCGCGACTCACCGTCTGTTGGCCGCACGGGCACCCTACCCGTGCTCCGGCCGCCGTCATGGCCGCCCGCGCTCGAGTTCCTGCGCTGGTGGCTATCCGCCGATGAGTCACTCGAGCAGGCGAACCGCGCCAGCCGCGCGCGCTGGAGCAAGGTGTGACGTTTGGGTGACCCGCATGCGGCTGGCCACGTCGATCCGTTCGCCAGCGTCTTGCTCGCACTGGTGGTCGTCACCGCGGCGGCGCTCGCGGGTCGCGGGCTCGCGCAGCGCCTGAAGCTCGCGCCCGTCGTCGGCGAGCTGACGCTCGGCGCCATCCTGGGAAACGTCGCCTACCAGCTGGGCGACCCGCTGGCCGCGCTGGTCATGCACGGCGGCAACGTGACCGAGCTCCTGCAGCACGCGTGGCTCTCCAGTAACGCTGTAGCAGGCGCGGTGCGTGACTTCGTCGCCGCCGCGCACGTCGGATCCGACGCAGCGGCCGCCCGCGCCGTCTCCGCGCTCGAAGGCCCCGAGGGCCCGACCTTGCTCGTGATTCTCACCGCGCTCTGGGTGTTCTCGAACCTCGGCGTGATCCTGCTGCTGTTGATGGTCGGTCTGGAGTCGAGCATCGAAGGGCTCTTGCGCGTGGGCCGACGCGCGTCCGCAGTCGCAATCGCGGGCGTCGTCGCGCCCTTCGCGCTGGGGTACGGCGTGTCCCTGTGGCTCCTGCCCGACGCGAGCGCGGCCGCGCATCTGTTTCTCGGCGCCACGTTCACCGCCACCAGCGTCGGCATCACGGCGCGCGTCCTCCGCGACCTCGGGCAGATGGAGAGCTCCGAGGCCAAAGTGATTCTCGGCGCCGCGGTGATCGACGACGTGCTCGGCCTCGTCATCCTCGCCGTGGTCATCGGCATCGCGCAGAGCGGTCACGTCGAGCTGGGCGGCATCGCGCGCATCGCCCTGCTCTCCGCCGGATTCCTCGCGGCCGTGCTCTTCCTCGGCGAGCGCGTGGGCGGCTGGATCGCGCGCGCGCTCGTGGCCCTCGAGCGCCGCCACGCCAAGCTGCTCGCGCCGCTGCTCGTCGCGTTCGCGATGGCCTGGCTGGTGAACGCGATCGGCCTCGCGTCCATCGTCGGCGCCTTCGCCGCCGGTCTCATGCTGCGGGACGAGCAGTTCGACTCCGACTCACGGAGCGAGGCGTCGCTGCACGAGGTGCTCGCCCCGCTCGAGTCCATCTTCGCGCCGATCTTCTTCGTGCTGATGGGCATGCAGGTGAACCTCTCGCTGCTCGCGGAGCCGCAGACACTCCTGCTCGGCTCCGCGTTCGTCGCGGTGGCGATCGCCAGCAAGCTCGTCACGGGCCTCGTCGCGGGACCGGGAGTCAGCAAGTGGAGCATCGGTCTCGGCATGGTCCCGCGCGGCGAGGTCGGCCTGATCTTCGCGAGCATCGGCCGCCAGCTCGGCGTCGTCGACGCCGGAGTTTTCTCCGCCGTCGTTCTCATGGTCCTCGCTACGACCCTGGTCGCGCCGCTCGGACTTTCCTGGTCGCTGCGTCGCGCTGGCTAGCGCCCCCGCTCCGGCCTCCCGAGCGAGCGGCGCATCTGGATCTTGTGGGCGTTCGCGCGCCGGCCCATCTCGGTGCGTTCAGCGGGGAAGAAGCGCTCGAAGAGGAAGTCGAGGGGGCGGTCGTCGTAGATGCGGAAGTGCGCTTTGCGCACGGCGAACTCGACGGCGGAGAGCGGGATGAAGACGAGCCAGGCGATCCAGCCCGCGTAGGCGCGCCACCAATCGAGCGGCGCGAATAGCGCGAGCGCAGCGATGGCGACTGCGTTCGCCGCGAAGACCGCGCCGTAGAGCACGGTGACTCGCCGGCAGTAGGGGCGGATGAACTCGGGCGCGTGGGGCTCGATCATGAACGCGACGCGCTCGACCACGGAGCCGCCGCCGTGCAGGCTCGAGGCGAAGACGCGCGCGACCGCGGCGCACACCCACGCGGGAATCAGGAGCAGGAATACGCCCTCGCCGGTCACGAGCGCGAGCGCGGCGAGGCCGAAGAGCCCGGACAGGTAGAACGCGCCGAGCGCGAGCTCCGCGGGCAGGGCGCCTCGCGCGCCCCGGACGGACAGCGCGCTGACACCGAGGAGTGTCGCGGCGAGCGCGCGCACGCCGAAGCGCTCGACCATCCAGCCCGCGAACAGCGGCCAGGCGACGGCCAGGCCGGCGAAGGCCAGGCCGAGGACCAGCTGTCCTGGGCTCGGGCGCGGCGGCCTAATCAAGGGAGTCGGCGGAGAGCAGCGCCGTGAGCGACAGCTCTTCGTCGGGCGCGTGCCGCGCATCGGGGCCGAGCATGGCGAGCGCGCGGCGGCGGACGTCGTTGAAGATCTCCTCGGTCTTCTCGAGCACCTCGCGGCGCGGGCGGCTCAATCCGACGCGCTCGAGGAAGTCCAGGTGGTTCAGGCCGGGCGTGAACTCGCCGCGGTTGTGGCGGTAGAACTGGCCGCGGCGCTGGAGTGAGTCGGCCACCTTGCGGAACAGCTCGTTGAAGTTGGTGAGCGCGCGCAGGATGAGCGGCGCCATGCGCAGCTGCCTGCGCAGCCAGCGCGGGTCGAGATGCTCGTCGCGCACGTACGGAGACACCCACAGGTTGTAATAACAGCCGATGTCGAAGTCCCACTTGAGCTTGCCGAGCTCGAAGCTGCCGAACGTCTCGTACAGATTTCGATACAGCGACAAGGTCGCCTCCTGGCGGAACGCCATGAAGCGGTCGTAGAGCTCGGTGCGCTGCGCCAGCTCGGCCGGGGGCTCGCCCGCGAAGTCGCGCTGGATCAGCTCCGACAGGAAGTCGTTCTCGTGCGCGATGAAGTCGGTGCCCGGGCTGTACAGGGGATCGGCGGAGGTCGCGGCCTCGCCGGTGAGGCCCCAGCGGTCGGGCGAGAAGTAGCGTTCGGTCGAGTAGGCGATCTGCGTGTAGCTTCCCTGGTCGAGCGCCTTCGCGTCGCGCAACAGGTGCGCGACGGCGGCGTGACCGTCGAGGAAACGGCGCAGCCCTTCGCCCGTGCGCAGCTGGCGCGGATCGCCGCCCGTGTTGCCAGTCACTCCGACACTCGTGACTCCGTCGTGCAGCGGGATGAACCAGATCCAGTAGCCGGGATAGAAGAAGTGAATCGTCGAAAGGAAGCGCGACGAGTGGCGCACGCGCGCGCGCCAGGGCTCGGGGCCGAGGTCGTCGACGTCCGCCACGCCCTCGTAGCGGCCCCAGACGGAGCCGATTCGATGCGTGTCCTCGCGCAGGCGCAGCCCGAGCGCGCGGGCGAGCAAGTCGGCGCGGCCCGCGGCGTCGATCAGCCAGCGGGTCGAGATCCGCCGCGCGCCGCTGGCGCCAGAGACCTCGAACACGTGCGGCGCGCCGCCGCTGCCCATCGCGACCGGCCGCGCCGTCACCCCGAGCTCGACCTGCACGCCGGCGCACGCGTTCATCTCCAGGAGATCGCTCTCGAGCCGCAGGCGATCGATCTGGAACGCCGGGTGGAACGGCAGACTGATCGGCCCGATCTCGCTCATCTCCCAGAGCGGCAGCGAGCGCCGCTCGTCGTCGAAGAAGTAGCGGAGCCCGTTCTTCGGGAAATGGCGGTCGTACAGATAGCGGGAGAGGCCGAGCCGCTTGACCAGGTAGTGACTCCCGATCTCGACGACCGACTCACCGACTTTCCAGCTGGCCTCGCGCGACTTCTCGTACAGGCCGATGCGCAGGCCCGGCAAGCTGCGCGAGAGCTGGCGCGCGAGCAGGTTCCCGGCGAGGCCGCCGCCGAGGACGGCGACGTCGACGTCGGTCTGCTCGGCCCGCTTCACAACATGCCCCCGTTCACCGAGATCA
Source organism: Myxococcota bacterium (assembly GCA_035261165.1). Lineage (GTDB taxonomy): Bacteria > Myxococcota_A > UBA9160 > SZUA-336 > SZUA-336 > VGRW01. The sequence goes on along the minus strand of DATFUE010000417.1, from coordinate 6,844 downwards.
CCTGGCCGGTGATGTAGCCGGCGCCCTCGGAGAACAGATACACCACGAGCGACGCGATCTCATCGGGCCGCCCGAGGCGCTGCATCGGCACGAGCTTGCGCAGCTCCTCGACGGGCGCGCCCGAGAGCATCTCGGTCTCGACCAGGCCGGGCGCGATGCAGTTCACGGTGATCGCGCGCTTCGCGAGCTCGAGCGCGAGCGCCTTGGTCGCCCCGTGCAGGCCGGCCTTCGACGCGGCGTAGTTCACCTGCCCGCGATTTCCCGCGAGCCCCGCGATCGACGAGATCACGACGATCCGCCCGCCGTCGTGCATGCGCACCAGCGGCATGACCAGCGGCTTCAACACGTTGAAGAAGCCGCCGAGGTTCGCGCCCAGCACGCGGTCCCAGGCGTCGCCGGACAGAGCCGGAAAGGCCGCGTCCTCGTGGACGCCCGCGGCGAGCACCGCGCCCCAGTACGGTCCGTTCGCGGCGAGATCGGTGCCCAGCGCGGCGGCTGCCCCCGCGCGGTCGGCCACGTCGAACGGCACGAGCGAGGCCGCGCGCCCCAGTGCGATCAGCTCTTTCTCCAGCGACTGCGCGGCGGCCGCGTTCGAGCGGAAGCCGAGCGCGAGGTCGAAGCCCGCGCGCGCCAGGCCGAGCGCGCAGGCGCGGCCGATGCCGCGGCTGGCGCCGGTGACGAGCACGCGGCGGGCCTCCGGTGCGCTCACGTCGCGGACCCGCGGGGCGGACGAATCGAGTCGGGGATGAACACCGAGAGCGTTCCCTCCGCCGCGAGCTCGCCGCCCGCGCGCAGCTCGCAGGCGAGCGACGCGAGGCGCCCGATGCGCTGCAGGATGGTCGCCGACACCTCGAGTGACTCGTCGGGGCCGAAGCTGGCGCGGTGCAGGGTGATTCGCTTGGCCCCGACCAGAAATCCGGGCCGCGGACTCTCGAGCCCGTCGAGCAGCGCGCCGTGAGCGGCGACGCCCTGCGCCATGTACTCGACCGCGACCCACGCCGGCACCCGGCCATCCGGATCGCGGAACAGATCCGAGGCGCCGGGGTCGATCGCGCAGACCGTCCGCTCGACCGAGTGCTCGAGCACGCGCGAGAGCAGGCGCATCGACCCCGCGTGCGGGATCAACGTGTCGAGCGACGGCAGCGGCGCGGCATCGCTCATGGCGGCTCCGAATCGAGGGCGCGCTGCCCGTCGCCGAAGAAGTCGTAGAAGTTGAACCACTGCCTCGGCGTGCGCAGACAGTAGTGCTCGAAGCGGCGCACCCAGGTCTCGAGCATCTCGTGCGCGACCTTCTCGCGCAGGTTCCGCGGCACCGACCCGCCCTCGAAGATCGGCTCGGTGGCGGCGAAGTAGCGCAGGTGACCCGTCGAGATGCAGACGGAGAGAAACACCGGCGCGCCGAGCACCGCGCCCAGCAGGAAGGGCGAGAGCGGGAACGCCGCGCGCCGGCCCGCGAACTGCGTGGCGGCGGGGCGCTCGCGGCCGCCCGGATGCACGCGATCCGCGAGGATGCCGACGAACTCGCCGCGCGCGAGACACGCCTTGATCTCGAACGCCACCTGGACCGAGCCGGGGTCGACGAAGATCACGCGCATCCGGCTCTCGCCGCCGAGTGAGTCGAAGAGCTCGTTCACCCGCGCCGCGTGCTCGGTGAACATCAGCACGTTCACGCGCAGGCCGTACTGACTCGAGATCAAGCGCAGCATGTCGAAGCTGCCGAAGTGCGCGCCGAGCAGGATCGCGCCGCGCCCCTGGCGCGCGAGCTCGAGCAGCCGCTCGCCGCCGCTGTGGTCGATGCGGAACGAGCTCGCGCCGCCCGCCCACAGGACCAGGCGGTCGAGTCCGCTGCTCGAGAAGGAGTAGACGTGCCGGAAGATCGCGGTCCAGCCGGGCCGGCGGCGGAGCGCGGCGCGCCCCTCCGGCGTCGCGAACGCCGTCTCCAGCCACTCTCGCGACGAGCGGCGAGTCACCGAATCGAACACGATGAAGTAGGCGGTGATCGGCACCAGGATCGCCGCGACCGACCAGCGGCCGAGGTTCCGGTACAGCCACAGGGCGAAGCGCAGCCAGCCGCGATTGCCGCGCTCGCTCTTCTCCGCCCACGCGGTTCCGCCGCTCATCGCTCGCCCCGGCGCCGCAGCAGCATCGGCGCGCGCGACGCCATGCCGAGCCAGAGGCGCAGGTAGGTCGCGCCCATCACCGGAAAGTCGCGCCTGACGACGAAGTGCGACAGCCCGCCCACCGGATACACCACGCGCACCGGCACGTTGCGGATCGCCATGCCGTCGAACACGCAGAGCACCGCGAACTTGGGATCGAACTCCATGCGAGTTCCGACGTCCGCGCCGCGCATCACGCGCAGCGCTGCGTCGAGCGGAATCCCGCGCATGCCGCAGAGCGGGTCGCGGATCTCGAGCGACAAAGTCGCGATCCACACCGCGACCCGCGAGAGCTGTCGCGCCCAGATGCGCGCCCGCGGCGCGCTCGCGTCGAAGATCGGCTCGCCGAGCACGAGCGCGTCCGGGTCCTTGCGCATCGCGTCGAGGAAGCGCGGAACCGCGGTGGCGTCGTGCTGGCCGTCGGCGTCGAGACAGACCGCGTGCGAGAAGCCGAGGCTCGCGGCCCAGCGGAAGCCGTCTTTCAGCACCGCCCCCTTGCCGCGATTCGGGGCGAAGCGCTGCACCTGCACGAACGGCAGCTCGCGCGAGATCGCGTCGAGCCGCTCGAGCGTCTCCGGTCCGCTGCCGTCGTCGACCACCAGACACTGGAGTGCGTATGGCTCGAGTGACTCGAGCACGGCGCGCAGCGGCTCGCCGTGTTCGTAGCACGGGATCAGGATGCACGGCTTCATCGCAGCACGACCCGGCCGGCGGAGAACACGCTGTCGCCGGAGAACAAGCTGAAGCGCAGCGCGGCGCCGTCCTCCGAGAGCTCGAGCTCGAGCTGGAACTCCTGCTCCGGCAGGAGCAGGTCGCGGAAGCGCACGCCTTCGAGCGCGCGCGCGCGCACCGCGGGGGCGACGAGCTCGCGCGCCGCGAGCATCACCCAGTGGATCTGCACGACCCCCGCGACGACCGGTCGCCCGGGGAAGTGACCTTCGAGGAACGCCAGGTCCGCGGGCACGCGCAGCGTCCGTTCGAGGCAGCGCTCACCCCGCCGCTCCGCGATCAGGATCGGCGCGACTACGGGCGCGGGCGAAGCGCCGCCCTCGAGCAGCTCGAGCAGCGCCGCGCGAGACACTTTCCCCTGCGGATCGCGCGGCAGCTCGGCCACGTAGCGCCAGGCGCGCGGCAGCAGCACGCGATCCCAGTAGCCGGCGAGGTGATCGCCGAGCGCCGAGCCCAGCGCGCGCCGCCCGCTCTGCCCGAGCTCCGCGTGCCCCGCATCGGACAGCGCGATCACCGCGCCGACGCGCGCGTCACCGAGATTCTCGAACGCGACCAGCGCCGCCTCCGCCACCCACGGGTGCGCGCGCAGCTGCGACTCCATCTCGGGCAGCGCGAGCCGCTTCTCGCCGACCTTCACGATGCGATCCGCGCGGCCGAGCAGGCGAAACGTGCCGTCGCCGGCGAGCTCGACGCGATCGCCCATCACCAGCTCCTGCGGCTCGCCGGCGCTCGCCGCGGATCCCTGACTCACGTACGGCGAGCGCACCACGAGCCGCTGCTCCGCGGGCTCGAGCGCGAGCACGACCCCGGGGAACGGGCGCCACGGCGCCGACTCACCCTCGGCCGACTGCTCGCGCCACGCGACGCCGCCCGTCTCACTCGAGCCGAAGATCTCGATCGGGGCGTGGCCGATGCGCTCGGCGACGTCGCGCGCGACCTCGTCCTCGAGCGGCCCCCCGGAGGAGAAGAACGCCCGCGCGCCCGCCCGCAGACTCGCGAGCTCCGCGTCCGTGCGCATGCGCCGCAGGTGCACCGGCGTGGTCGCGAGCCCGAACGCGCCCGACGCGCGCATGCGCGGGAACAGCTCTTCGAGGTGGAGGAACGTCTCCGCACAGAACGCGCGGCCCGACGCCAGCGGCCAGAGCAGCCGGAACAGCAGCCCGTACAGATGCTGGTGCGAGACGGTCGCGAACATGCGCGCGTCCGCGCCCAGCCGCGCGCCGAACAGCTGCTCGTGGACGGCGACCTCGAGCTCGAGATGGCGCAGCGCCTTCGGCACCGCCTTGCCCGGCCCGGTCGTGCCCGAGGTCGACAGCTCGGCGAGCGGCCGCGCGAGATCGAGCGCGCGGAAGCGCGGGTCGCGCGCCGGCGCGAAGCCCAGCGGGTCGAGGCGCGGCACGCGCGCGAGCTCGGCTTCACACACGCCCGGATCGACGAGCGCGCCGTCCGCGTGCAGCGCGAGCTCGGTGAGTGTCTGCGGCTGGCGATTGGGCGCGATCAGCGCGCGTGCGCCGGCGTGCGCGAGCGCGAACAGCCCGACGCCGAACGCGTAGCTGTCCTCCGAGTAGAGCACGAAGCGGCTCGCGCGGCGTGACTCGATCGCGCGCGCGAGCGCGGCCACCCGCCCCGAGAAGTCCGCCCAGTCGCGCTCGCCGTCGCGCGAGAACGCCACCGTCGCGCGCGGATCTCGTCCGACGGCGAGCAACTCCGCGAGCGGAATGAAGCGCGGCGCAGCGGCGAACTCGCTCACGTCGCGCGGCTCCTCAGTCGCGCCGCGCGGTCACGCTCACGCGCTCGTGCACCAGCTCGACGATCTCACCGATCGTGCGCATCTGCTCGATGTCGTCGTCGGAGAGCGCGAGGCCGGTCTCTTCCTCGATCCAGCCCGCGAGCGCCACGCCGTCGAGGCTGTCGAAGTCGAGGTCGTTCTGCAGGTCGGTCTCGGGCGAGATCTCGGCCGAGTCGACGTCGAACTCACGGGAGAGGATCGCGAGCAACCGCTGCTGGATTTCCTGTCGCGAGGTCGGGATTGAAGGGGACAAGGCGTTTTCCCTCGAATCGCCTAGTGAGCGAGTTGTGAATTGACGAACTCCGCGAGGCTGCGCACCGAGGCGAAAATGCGCCGGTTCTCGTCGGGATCATCCTCGATCTTGACGCCGAAGCGCTCCTCGAGCGCCATCGCGAGCTCCAGCGCGTCGATCGAATCGAGGCCCAGGCCCTCGACGAACAGCGGCGCCTCGCTCTCGATCTCCTCGGGCGCGATGTCCTCGAGCACCAGCGCCTCCACGATGAGCCGCTTCAGCTCCGACTCGAGCCCACTGATCGCCTGCATTCGTACCCCTTCTCGCATGGTCACGGCGTTGCCGTTCCGGCGAAGCGCGAGCGCAACGCCCGCGTGAGTTTGCGCGCCGCCATCACGGTCGACTCGCTGCCGTCCAGATGGTCCTTCGCGATCACTGGTTCTCCGACACGCAGGGTGTACCGGCCCGCCCTCACAGGAACGTGATACCACGCTTGGCCCTTCATCAGCATGCGGGGCTCGACGCGAATTTCGATCGGGAGCATATCCAAGCCCGCCGCGAGCGCGATGTGCGCGGCCCCGCGCTGGAAATGGCCGAGGCCGCCGCTCTCTGGCGTGCGCGTTCCTTCGGGAAAGACCAGCAGGGTCCGGCCCTCGTGCAAGCGGCGCGCCGCTTCGCGCACGACGTCGGCGCCGGAGTCGTTGGTGATGTAGTCGGCCGCCTCCACCGAGCCGCGCAGCCAGCGGTTCTTGGCTTGAGCGCTCGCGACGATGCAGTCCGCCTGGGGAAGCCGCGAGATGATCAGCACGACGTCGATCAGCGACGGGTGGTTGGCGACGATGATCCTCGGCCCCGGGCCCGCGAGTCGCTCCGCGCCGATCCAATGCACCTCGATCAGGCCGAGCATCTCCATCAGGCGCGCGTGCGCGCCGAACATGCGGTAGATCGCGCGCTGCGCGCGGCGCCAGGGCTCCGCGTGTCCGCGGTCCAGCAGCGCGCGAATTCGCAGCCAGGCCACGGCGAGCCAGACGCTCCACAGCCCGAAGGCCGCGAACGCGACGCCGGTGCGGAGCGCACGCCACGCGGTCGCCAGCCGGCGGCTAGGAAGCGAGCGCATCCCCGTCGACAACCTCCCCTCGACCCCCGACTTCGGGAGGAACACGCGCAAGCATACCACCGCGCGTTCTACAACGGTAAGCGATCGCCGGGCCTCGGAAAACGGCTCAGGGCGTGGCCGGATCGTAGAGCACTTCGAGGACCGTGATCGAGCCGCTGTAGCTGTTGTGCGTGAAGACGACGGACCCCTTGCCCTTGTAGAGCCACTCGCTGCGCCAGCGATCCGGGCCGTGATAGAAGGGGATGAAGTTCTTCCCCGTCGGGTACTCGTGCCGGCCCGTCGGGTCACCGAGGACCTTCTGGACCTCGGCTTGAGTCATGCCCGTTTGAACTTTCGTGAACGGATGACCTTTCGGGATCGACTTGGCCGGCGCCTCATCGGCCGCTTGCGGCGGCTCGGGCTTCGCCACGGGTCGAGCCGCGGGCTGTGGAGCGGGCAGGAACAACGTGAACGCCGCACCCGCGATCAGCGTGATCGCAATCCTCTTGCGAGACATCGATGACTCCTTTTCTGCGGGGGGGAGCGCACCCGCAGCTTAGCGCGCGCGATGCGCTTTGTTTACACCTAAGGCGCATGAGTTTCGATTCGCTCGAGATCGGCTCGGCAGCGCAGACGCTCGACGACCTGCTCGCGCTCGCGCGCGGCACCCGGCGCCCCGTGATCTCCACGCGCGCCGAGTACCGCGCGCGGCTCGACGCCGAGCACGCCGTGGTCGGGCGCGCGCTCGCGCGCGGCGAGTCGGTCTACGGCGTGTCGACCGGCGTTGGCGCGTCCGTGACCAACGCGATCGACGAGGCGCACCGCGGGGACTTCGTGCG
>DATFUE010000416.1:0-4981 GCA_035261165.1 Myxococcota bacterium | reverse complement strand
CATGAATACGGCGCGCACCGCACCGTTCTCGCGCACGCCCTCGAGCTCCTTCTCGTCCGGGAGCGCCGCGAAGATCGTCAGCTCGAACGACTCGCGCTTGCGGCCCGCCTCGTCGGCGGCCTTCCAGAACTCGGGCAGGCGCTTCACGAGGTGCTTCGGGATGTGGATCGGCATCCAGCCATCGCCGTACTCGATCGCACGCTTGGCGCCGCCCGGCCAGCCGCCGCCGACCAACACCGGCGGGTGTGGCTTCTGCACCGGCTTGGGCCAGGCCATGATCGGATCGAAGTCCACGAACTTGCCGTGATACTCGGCCTTCGACTTGGTCCAGATCTCCTTCATCGCCGCCACGCGCTCGCGCATCAGCGAGAGGCGCGTCTTGTACGCGGTGCCGTGGTCTTCCATCTCCTCGGCGTTCCAGCCCGCGCCGATGCCGAACAGGAAGCGGCCGTTGGAGACGCGATCGAGGGTCGCGACGTCCTTGGCGGTCTGGATCGGATCGCGCTGCACCACGAGACACACGCCGGTCGCCAGCTTCAAGGTGCGAGTCACCGCCGCCGCCGCCGCGAGCGAGACGAACGGCTCGTACACGTCGTAGTACATCTTGGGCAGGTCGCCGCCGCCCGGGAACGGCGTGCGCCGAGAAGCCGGAATGTGCGAGTGCTCCGGGAACCAGAGCGACTCGAAGCCGCGCGCCTCGGCGGCCTGCGCGAGCTCCACGGGCTGGATCGAATAGTCGGTGGGGAAGATCGCGAGTCCGTATTTCATGTCCGTGTTCGCGCGCCTAGAAGCGCGCGGTCTCCTCTGGCTCGTTGACCACTTCGTTGCGCAGATCGCCCAGGCCGTCGATCTCGACGCGCATCACGTCACCCACGGCCAACATCCGCGGGGGCTTCCGGGCGATGCCGACACCGCTCGGTGTACCCGTCGCGACCACGTCGCCGACCTCGAGCGTGAACGCCGTGGACAGGTGCTCGACCAGCGCGAAGCAGTCGAAGATCAGCTCCTTCGTGTTCGAGCTCTGGCGCAGCTCGCCGTTCACGAAGGTGCGGATGCCAAGACCATGCGGGTCGCTGACCTCGTCCGCCGTCGTCAGCCACGGGCCCAATGGCCCGTGCGTGTCGAACGACTTTCCGATTGTCCAGGTCGGTGTGCGCAGCTGCCAGTCGCGCACCGTCACGTCGTTCGCGACGAGATATCCGGCGATCACCTCGGCCGCACGCCGCCGCGGCACGTGCCGGCAGCGCCTGCCGATCACGAACGCGAGCTCGCCCTCGTAGTCCAGGGCGGTGGATACGCGCGGCATGTGCACCTCGTCGTGCGGGCCGACGACGCAGGTGGGCTGCTTGTTGAAGATGGTCGGGAACTTGGGCGGCTCGAGGCCGCTCTCCGCGACGTGATCGGCGTAGTTCAGGCCGACCGCGAGATACTTCGGCGGCCGCGCCACCGGCGCCTCGAGCTTCACGTCCGCGAGAGGCAGGCGCGCGCCCGTAGCCGACGCGACTTCGCCCGCGCGCTGGCGAGCGCGCGGCCCCTGCGAAAGGAACCCGATCAGATCGCGGGGCAGCTCGGGTGCCGCGGTCGCGAGGTCGATCAGCTCCTCGCCGCGGACGACACCGATTCGCGTCGAGCCCGCATGCGTGAATGTCGCGAGCTTCATTCGCCGAGCCCCTTTGCTTCGACCGAGCGCGGGCCAGTATACACTCGCGCGCCATGACCGAGATCTCGCTCGCCGACGTGCGCGCCGCGGCGGACGCGCTCCGGGGCGCGATCCAGCGCACCCCGTGCCTGCACTCGCTCACGCTCTCGGAGCTCGCGGGCTGCGACGTGTTCCTGAAGTTCGAGAACCTCCAGTTCACCGCGTCGTTCAAGGAGCGCGGCGCGCTGCACAAGCTGCTCTCGCTCGGCGCGCGCGAGCGCGCGGCCGGCGTGATCGCGGTGTCGGCCGGAAACCACGCGCAGGGCGTCGCGCTGCACGCGAAGCGCCTGGGCATTCCCGCGCTCGTGGTGATGCCGCGCTTCACGCCCACTGTGAAGGTCGAGCACACGCGCGCGCTCGGCGCCGAGGTGGTGCTCGCCGGCGAGAGCTTCGAAGACGCGAGCGCGCGCGCGGACCAGCTGCGCCGCGAGCGCGGCCTCGTGCTCGTGCACCCGTTCGACGATCCGCAGGTGATCGCGGGGCAGGGCACCGTCGCGCTCGAGATGCTCGCGGACGCGCCGGAGCTCGACGCGCTCGTGATTCCCGTCGGCGGCGGCGGGCTCATCTCCGGCTGCGCGACCGCCGCGCGCGCACTGAAGCCGACACTCGAAGTATTCGGCGTACAGGCCGCGCGCTACCCGTCGATGAAGCAGGCGCTCGCGGGCGAGGCGATCCGCTGCGGCAACTCGACCTTGGCCGGTGGCATCGCCGTGAAGGCGCCGGGAGCACTGACCCTGCCGATCGTGAAGCGGCTGGTGCGCGACGTCTTGCTCGTCGAGGAGGACGCGATCGAGGCGGCGATCCTGCTGTACCTCGAGGTCGAGAAGACCGTGGTCGAGGGCGCGGGCGCGGCGGCACTCGCGGCGCTGCTCGGCAATCCCCGGGCGTTCGCGGGCAAGCGCGTCGGCGTGGTCATCTCGGGCGGGAACATCGACATGCTCGTGCTCTCGCACGTGATCGAGCGCGGGCTCGCGCGCACGTCGCGGCTCGCGCGCCTGTTCGTGCTCATGCGCGACCAGCCGGGGGAGCTGGCGGTGATCGCGGGCGCGATCGCGGAGACCGGCGCGAACGTCGTGTCGGTGCTGCACGAGCGCGCCTTCGCGAGCGCGCCGTCGTCGGAGGTCGAGGTCGAGTTCGTGGTCGAGACCCGCGGCGAGGACCACCTGTCCGAGATCGTCGCGCGGCTGGCGGCGTCGGGTCACGAGTCGCGCGCCGAGCCGCGCTAGAATCTCGCCCATGTCGAGCGACTTCCTCTTCAATCCCTTCGATGAAGCCACGCGCCGCGACCCGTTCGCGCTGTATGCCCGGGGACGCGAGCGGCGCATCTTCCGGCACCCCGGGCTGCCGGTGGTGTCGATCTTCCGGCACGCCGACACGATGGAGGTGCTGCGCGACTCGAGCGCGTACTCGAACGTGTTCCCGCTGCCGCCGGGGGTGAAGCCGCAGGACGACCTCCCGCCGAACATGCTCGGCACCGATCCGCCGGAGCACGAGCGCCTGCGCGGGCTGGTGAATCAGGCGTTCACGCCCAAGATGATCCGCCGCCTCGAGCCGCGCATGGAGGAGATCGCCGAGTCACTCCTCAGCGCGGCGCTCGCGAAGCGCAAGGTCGATCTGGTCGAGGCGCTGACCTATCCGCTGCCGGTCACCGTGATCGCCGAGATCATCGGCGTGCCGCCCGAGGACGGCGCGCGCTTCAAGCACTGGTCGGATGAGCTGGTCTCGACCTTGGGCTCGGGGCTGCTCGCGCCGCCCTCGCCCGACGCGCTGGCGCACACGCTCTCGATCGTGCGCGAGCTCGGCGCGTACTTCTCGGGTCTGGTCGAAGAGCGCCGCCGCGAGCCGAAGGAGGATCTACTGTCGGGCCTCGTGGCCGCGGAGCTGGAGGGCACCCACCTCTCGTTCGACGAGCTGCTGCAGATGCTGATCCTGCTCCTCGTCGCGGGGAACGAGACGACCACGACCTTGATCGGCAACACGGCGCTGACGTTGCTCGAGCACCCGAGCGAGCTCGCGCTGGTCCGCGCGGACCCGACCCGGATTCCGTCCGTGATCGAAGAGGTGCTGCGCTTCTCCTCGCCCGTGCAGATGGACCCGCGCTGCGCGACGGCCGACACCGAGCTGTGTGGCGAGAAGATCGCCAAGGGCGAGATCGTGATCAGCTGGCTCGGCTCCGCGAACCGCGACGAGGCGGAGTTCGAGGAGCCCGAGCGCTTCGACGGCGCGCGTCGCGATGGCCGTCACCTGGCCTTCGGCTTCGGCACGCACTACTGCCTCGGCTCGAACCTCGCGCGGCTCGAGGCGCAGACCGCACTCCGCGTGCTGCTGCGCCGCACCCGCGACTTCCGGCTCGCGTCGAGCGAGCCGCTGCCGCTGCACCGCAGCATCGTGTTCCGCAGCTTCACGAAGATCCCCGTGGAGCTCGAGCCCGCCTGACCGCCGTGCGCTTCGATCCGCTGGCGAAGTTCGAGTCACGGGCCGCGGCGCTGCCGCGCCTCGGGCTCGGGATCTCGACGGAGTTCGGCGCGGCGAAGACCGGTCTCGATCCCGTCGCGCTGCGCCGCGCGCATCCGGAGCTGGTCGAGTTTCTCGAGATCGGCGTCGATCTCGAGCGCGGCGTCGACGAGACCGCGCGCGCCTGGTGCGCCGCCGGCTGGCCGACCACGTATCACTTCCTCGACGGGAATCTCGAGGAGGCCGAGAGCCTGGACGCGGAGTGGCAAAGCGCGGTGGGCGCGCTGGCGCGCGAGCTCGACGCCGCGTGGCTGTGCGGCGACGCGGGCCTTTGGCATCTCGGGCCGCGCGACCGCGGCCACGGGCTGCTCGCTCCGCCGGTGCTGTGCGCGGACTCGGCGCGCGCGATGGCCGAGAACGTGCGCCGCGTGCGCGAGTCGCTCGGGCTCGAGGTCCTGCCCGAGAACCCGCCGGCGCACGTCTATCTCGGAGATCTCCACCTGCTCGACTACTTCGCGCGAGTCTCCGACGGCGCGGACTCCGGGCTCCTGCTCGACGCGGCGCACCTGGCGATCTACCAGCGCGCGACGGGTCACGCGCCGCTCGACGGCCTGGAGGGCTACCCGCTCGAGCGAGTGATCGAGCTGCACGTCGCGGGCGGGACCGAGTTCGCGCACGCCGGGCGGCGCTTCGTGGACGACGGTCACGGGCCGACACCGCTCGCCGACACCTGGGAGATCCTGGCGCACGTGCTGCCGCGCGCGACGCGCCTGCGCGCGCTGGTGTTCGAGTGCGAGCGAAACACTGCGGCGGAGGTGGTGCCGACCT
>DATFUE010000415.1:0-5510 GCA_035261165.1 Myxococcota bacterium | reverse complement strand
GCCGCCGCGGTGCGCGCCAGCGGCACCCGCGTCGTCTGCGTCGACGTCTCCGAGTTCCACAAGAAGGGCGGCGGCTCGGTGAAGTGCATGATCGGCGACCTGGGCGAGCTGCGCTCCGCGGCCTGATTCCCGGTAAGCTCTCGCCCGAAGCGCGGGTAGGGTGCCCGCGCGATCACCGGGAGCGTGGGTAGGGTGCCCGCGCGAGGACCCGGGCAGGCGGGAGGAACCGTGAGCGAAATCGGCGAGCTCTTCGACCTGCGCGGCAAGGTCGCGCTGGTGACCGGCGGAAGTCGCGGGCTGGGGCGCGAGATGGTGCTGGCGTTCGCGCGCGCGGGCGCGGACGTGGTGATCGCGAGCCGCAAGCTCGACGCCTGCGAGGCGACCGCGAAGGAAGTCGAGCGCGAGACCGGCCGGCGCGCGCTGCCCGTCGCGGCGCACGTCGGCAAGTGGGACGAGGTCGGCGCGCTCGCGGAGCGCGCCTGGGCCGAGTTCGGCAAGGTCGACGTGCTCGTGAACAACGCAGGCATGTCGCTGTTGTACGACCAGGTGGCGAGCGTCTCCGAGACGATGTGGGACAAGGTCGTCGACCTGAACCTGAAGGGGCCGTTCCGACTCACCGCGCTCGTCGGAACGCGCATGGCCGCGGGCGACGGCGGCTCGATCATCAACGTGTCGAGCGTCGCAGCGGTGCGGCCCACCGCCGGAGTGATTCCCTACGCGGCTGCGAAGGCGGGCCTCAACGCGATCACCGTCGGCTTCGCGAGCGCGTTCGGCCCGAAGGTGCGCGTGAACTGCATCATGGCCGGGCCGTTTCTCACCGACATCTCGAAGGCCTGGGACATGGCGGCGTTCGAGAAGCAGGCGCGCACCTCGATCGCGCTGCGCCGCGGCGGCCAGCCGAACGAGGTCGTCGGCGCGGCGCTCTACTTCGCATCGAACGCGTCCAGCTACACGACCGGCGCGATTCTGGCGGTGCACGGCGGAGAAGTCTGATGAGCGCCGACTCGCTCGGGCTCGGGGTCGCGCACAAGTCACCCGAGCCGCGGGACGGGCCGTCGCCCACCGGTCACGTGTGGATCGAGCGCGGCGAATCACGCGCGGTGCTGCTCACGCCGAGCGAGATCGACCCGGACCGGCGCTATCCCCTCGTGACCGTGCTGCACGGCGCGGGCCGGCAGGACGAGATGCTGGTGAAGGCGGTGCGCGACGAGCCCGACCGGCGCGGCGCTTTCTTTCTCGTGCCGCGCTCGCTGCTTCCGACCTGGGATCTGATCGCCAGCGCCGCGCGCCCCGACCTCGACTTTCTCGAGTACGCCTACGACCTGATCTACCGCCGCTACCCGATCGACCCCGCGCGCCAGGCGCTGCTCGGCTACTCCGACGGCGCGAGCTACGCGCTCTCGGTGGGCCTCTCCAACCCGGGGATCTTCCGCGCCGTGATGGCCTGGGCGGCGGGTTTCATCGCCCTCGAGCCCGGCTTCGACCCCGACGCCGCGCGCAAGCCGGACGTGCTGCTCGAGTACGGCACGCACGATCCGCTGTTCCCGTTCGAGCACGTCGCGCTGCCGATGCGCACGAACCTCGAGCGCGCGGGCTACGGCGTGGTGTTCCGCGTGGACGAGGGCGGGAAACACTGGCCCTCGCCCGATTTCCTGCCCGAAGCGCTCGACTGGTTCTTCGCGCTCCGCTGAGCGCGCCCCGCCGAGTCACCCTCAGGCGTCGCGAATCATCTCCGGCAGCGTACGGATCACGCGCCGGAGCTTGCGCAGACCGCGAGTGAGTGGCGCGGGGCGATCGACGCCCTGCCGGATGGAGCGGCGCGTGGCGTTGTGCTTCTCGCCGAACTCCGCGAGAGCCGCCTCGAGGTCGCCTTCGGCGCCGACCAGCGACCAGAACGCGGGGAAGTCGCGCTGCGCGCGTTCCAGCTCGAAACGGAGCGCACGCGGCTTGTCGCGCAGGAACTGCTCGATGTTCGAGTTCACCGTGTCGCAGTAATCGAGCGACACCGCCATGGGATCGGCATCGAGCGAGAGACCGGGCAGGATCGCGTGTCGATAGGCGCGGATGATGCCGCGCGAGTAGCGCTTCGCGAAGCTGCGCGCCGTCGCCTCGGCGTCGCGGACCAGGTGCACGTAGGTCGCGTCCACGCCGTAGCGGCGCTCGAGCCGGCCCAGGAACCAGTTGAGCCGGTTGTCGACCTCGATGTGACTCGCCGGGTAGTCCAGGCGCGCGTCGCCGAGCAGCGCCCTCTGCGACTCGTGCCCGGTCGTGAAGTTGGCGATGTGCGTGCAGGCCCGCGCGAAGGTCGTCGAGCCGCAGCGGCCGGTGTTCAGGACGAATACATTCATCGCCGCGCTCCCGGAGCCAGGATCTCCCTCCAGCCGCCCTCTTCGAGCGGCTTGGTCTGGACGTAGCCGCGCGAAAGGCGGCGCAGGAAGTCGGGGCGGCGGCCGAGCTTCTCCCGGTGACCGGGACCATGACCGGCGAGAAAGAGCTCGTTCGCGCCGACGTACATCTCCGCCTGTCGCACGACGCCGTCCCGGTCGACGAAGCGCGCGCGCTCCTCGAAGCCGAACACGCGGGCGAGCGGCTCGAGCATCGCGCCGGCGTCTTCGTAACGCAGGCAGGGGGTGATGCCGGTGAACTCGACGTCCGATTCGCTCATCGCTGACTCCTCTCCCAGTGCTTCATGCCCGAAACACGACGCGGCCGCGCGCGACGACCAGGATCGGGCGCAAGAGCGCCCCGAGATCCTCCAGCGGGTTGCCGTCGACGACCAGGATGTCGGCCGCGAGGCCGGGGGCGAGCCGTCCGGTCTCGTGCTCGAGCCCGAACGCGCGCGCCGCTTCGGAGGTCGCCGTGCGCAGTGTCTCCACGGGGCGAAGCTCGGCCAGGCGCGCGAAGATCGGCAGCGCTTCGGGCAGGCGATGGTGCGCGACTCCGGGGATGCCCGCGTCCGTCGACGCGATGAAGCGCACGCCGGCGGCGCGCAGCCGCGCGTACACCTCGGTCATGCGCGAGGCGAACTTCGAGACCTCGCCGGCCTTGGCGAAGAAGCGCGCGAAGCCGGTGTTCACGGTCGGCGAGACCCAGGCGCCGGAGCGCGCGACGTCGGCGATCACGTCGGGATCGGGCGCGCCGCCGAAGCCCTCCGCGTTCGCGAACGAGCAGTGCTCGATCGTGCGCACGCCCGCGCGAGCCGCGCGCGAGATACCCTCGGTGCCGTGACAGTGCGCGGCGGTGTGTCGGCCGAGCGCGCGCGCCTCGGCGACCGCGGCGTCGAGCTCACCCTGCTCGAACTGCGACGTCGCCGGAGTCGTGCCCTTGGTCAGAATGCCGCCCGTCGCCATCACCTTGATCCAATCCGCGCCGTGCTCCACCTGGCGGCGCACGACCGCGCGCAGCTCGTCCGCGCCGCGCGCCTCGCCGCCCCAGTACCAGCAGTGACCCTTGGGCGAAGTGAGTGGCTGACCCGCGCACAAGAGCCGCGGCCCGGGAATCTCGCCGCGCGCGATGCGATCGCGCAGCTCGAGCGCGCCGAACTCGGGGCCGCCGAGGTCGCGCGCGGTGGTGATGCCCGCGGCGAGCATCGCGCGCGCCCGCGCGGCCATGGCGTCGAGGGGATCCGAGCTCGCGTCCTGCGCCGCGTCGCGCCGCTCGGGATCGAGCGCGATGTGCACGTGGGCGTCGCACAGGCCCGGGATCGCGACCGCGCCGCGGAGGTCGATGTCTTCGCCGTCCGCGACCGCAGCTGCCGCGATGCGCTCGCCGTCGACGTGCAGCGTCTCCAAGCCCGGGCGCAGCTCGTCGCTGGTTCCGTCCCAGATCCGCAGCCCCGCGAGCGCCAGCGCCATCGCGCGATGCTAACCCAGCAGCCGACGGCCAGACCCGACTACCGCTTCCGCGCTCCGCTCGCGGAACGCTACACGAGGCGATATCTCCTGGCGCCTTGGCCGCGCCCCTACCGGACCCGCCCGACCCGAGCGCCGACGCGAGCGCGGAGCGCATTCCGGTGGAGCTCGGCGCGCTGCTCGCGGCGGTCGTGGCGTTCGGGCTCGCGCACTCGGCGTACTTCCTGCTGCCGAAGTTCCTGGCGCTCGAGCTGCACGCGGATGCGTCGCAGATCGGTGTGTACTCGTCCGCGATGTGGTTCGCGAACGTCGCGCTGGTGCCGTTCGCGGGCGTGTGGATCGATCGCCGCGGGCGCCTGCCGTTCGCGTTTCTCGGCGCGGCCGTTCTGGTGGTGACCTGCGCGGGGTTCCTCGCGGTCGATCGGCTCGGGCCGTTCCTGCTGGCGCTGCGCATCGCGCACGGCATCGCGTTCACGTTCTTCTTCGTCGCGACCCAGACGCTGGCCGCGGACCTGGCGCCGCCCGCGCGGCTCGGCCAGGTGCTCGGCTACTACGGCTCGGGCTTCGTGCTCACGAACGCCGTGGCGCCCGCGATCGCGGAGTGGGTCTCGCTGCGCGCCGGCTGGCCGGTGGTGTTCGGCGCGACCGCCGCGCTCGCGGCGCTTTCCGCGCTGCTGCTGTTCTTCGTGCACGAGCGGCGCGCGAGTCAGGACGCGAGCGCGCCGCGGGTGCCCGGCATCGGCGCGGCACTCTCGCGTCCCGGCTTCGCGCGCGTGATGTGCGTGTCGGCGCTCGCCGGGGTCGCCTTCGCTGCGCTGTTCACGTTCCACCAGCCGTTCGCGCTCTCGCTCGGGATCGAGCGCGTGTCGGATTTCTTCGTCGCGTACTCGATCGCGGCGGGCATCGTGCGCGGGCCGTTCGGCTCGCTGGCCGACCGCGCGGGCCGCCTGCGAGTCACTCGCTTCGCGCTCGGGATCTACGCGGTCGCGGGATTTACGATGCTCGCGCTGGCGCGGGTGGGGCTCGTCTGGACCGGGGCGGCGCTGGGCGTCGCGCACGGGCTCTTCTATCCCGCGCTGAACGCGGTCGCACTCGAGGGCGCTGCGCCGGACGTCCGCGGCAAAGTGACTGCGCTGTTCAACGGCTCCTTCAACGTGGGCTTCTCGTTCGGCAGCTTCGGCCTCGGCTACGTCGCATTCGCTTTCGGATACATGCCCGTCTTCGCGCTCGCCGGAGTATGCTCGCTCGCGGCGCTCGGCTTCGTGCCCCGAGGCGCACCGAGGAGGGAGTGAGTTGAGCGCGCGTGCGATCGGCGCCGAACGCCCCCTGGCCGTGACCGGCGCGCCGGCCGCCTCCCGCCTCGGTCAGTGGAGCTGGGCGGTCTTCGAGTGGGCGCGCAACCCGTACGTCATCCTGATCACGATCTATCTGTTCGCGCCCTACTTCACCTCGCACGTAGTCGGTGATCCGGTGCGGGGCCAGGTGGTCTGGGGGGCGATCAACGGCTACGGCGGAATCGCGACCGCTCTGCTCGCGCCGATCCTGGGCGCGATCGCGGACTCGGGCGGGCGGCGCAAGCCGTGGATCCTGTTCTTCACCTGCGTGATGGCGCCGACGAGCGCCCTGCTCTGGTTCGCGCTGCCGGGCGAGGCGGGGCTC
>DATFUE010000414.1:0-6278 GCA_035261165.1 Myxococcota bacterium | reverse complement strand
CCAGAACGGGACGGCGCTCGCGATCACCAGCAGACAGACGAGTGACTCGCGCGGGTTTCCGCGCAGCATGGCGAACGCGACGGCCGCATTCGCGACCACGTACAGGCCCGGCACCCAGGGGTAGCCCCAGGCGCGGTACGGGCGCGGCACGTCGGGGCGCCGGCGCCGGAGGGTGTAGAGCGCCAGAGTGTCCGCGATCGTGGCGAGCACGATCGCGAAGGTGGTGAAGTCGAGCACGCTCGGGAAGCTGCGCAGCACGAGCAGGAGCGCCGCGGCGACGCCGGCCTGGACCCAGGTCGCGACGTGCGGCGTCTGGTAGGTCGGGTGCACCGCGTCGACGCCGCGGAAGAAGCGCTCGTCCAGCGCCATGGCGTAGGCGATGCGCGGGCCCGCCAGGATGGTCGCGTTCAGGGTCGCGAGGATCGAGCCGAGCACGAACAGCGCGAGCAACCGGCCACTCACGGGTCCGAAGAGCGCGTGCGCCGCGGCTTCGCCCGCGTTGCCCGACTTCTGCAGCTCGCCGAGCGGGAGCGCGTACAGGTAGACGGTGTTCACCGCGAGATATACCGCGATGCAGATCGCCAGGCCGAGGAACAGCGAGCGCGGCACGTTCCGCTGCGCGTCGCGGACTTCGCTCGCGACGAACACGGTCGCGTTCCAGCCGAGGTAGCTGAACAGGACCGGTGAGAGCGCGAGCCCGAAGTCACTCCAGGAGCTCGAGCCCGCGCCGGGCGCGAAGACATTCAGCCGAGTCACGTCGCCCGCGCCGAGAAACGGCGCGAGCACCACCAGCGCCGCGAGCGCGACGATCTTCAGCCCCGCGCCCGCGTTGTTCACGCGCGCGCTGCCGCGCACGCCGACGACGTTGAGCCAGCTCGCGGCCAGGACCGCGACGAGCGCGACCGCGAGCTTCGCGCCGTCGCCCATCGGTCCGAGCTCGGCGGGCACGAGCTCCGCGACCGCCTCCGCGGTTCCCGCCGCCAGGGTCGCGACGGTGCCGGTGAAGATCGCGAAGAACGAGACCCAGCCGGTGACGAAGCCGGCGAACGGCGAGAACGCCTCGCGCAGATACACGTAGTCGCCGCCGGCGTGCGGATACATCGCCCCCAGCTCCGCGTTCGCGAGCGCGCCGGCGAGCGAGAGCGCGCCGCCGGCGAGCCACACGGCGAGAATCAAGCCCGGGTGCGGCAGGCGCTCGGCGATCGCGCCCGGCGTCAGGAAGATCCCCGAGCCGATCACCGACGCCACACACAGAAGCGTCGCGTCGGTGAGACCGAGCGCCGGGCGCAGCCGGTCGCGCGGATGTCGATCGCCCCCCATGGCGGCGGATTCTACGGAAACGCGCGCTCCGCGGCTCAGCCGGCGAGGACTTCCTCGTACAGCTGCCGCACGTCCTCGATGTGCTCGTCGAGCGACTCACGCGTCCAGTCGCGCGTCGAGATCGGCGGCAGCACCACGACGTCGACGGTCGCGGGCCGGACGACGAGGCCGCTCTTGGGCAGCGCGTCCAGCGCGTTGCGGATCACGATCGGCACGATCGGCACGCGCGCCTGCATGGCCATGTGGAAGGCGCCCTTCTTGAACCGGCCGAGGCGCGGCGTCGGCGCGCGCGTGCCCTCGGGCGCGATCGCGAGCGACGTCCCGGAGCGGAGCGCGTCGACCGCGGGCTGCAGCGCCTGGATCGCGGCGCTCGAGTTCGCGCGGTCGATGAACACCGTTCCCAGCAGCGCCGCGAGCCCGCCCAACACAGGAATGCGTCGCAGCTCCTGCTTCGCCACGCCGACGAAGTCGCGGCGCAGGAGCTTGCAGAGCAGGAGCACGTCCAGCGAGCTCTGGTGGTTGAAGATGAACACGCACGGGCGCGACGACCAGAGGTGCTCCTCCCCGCGCACGCGCAGCTCGATGCCGGCGAGGGCGGTGCCGAGGTCGCCCCAAGCGCCCAGCGCGAAATCGAGCGCCGCCTTCGGCCGCCCCGTGATGAGCGCCAGCGGCAAGCCGAGCGCCAGCGCGAGCCCGCTCGACGCCGTCGCCAGGCCGGTGCGCACCACGTCCGCGAAGCTCGGCCGGCCGCGACTCGCGAAGCGCCGGATCGGCCACACGCGGCGCTCCGCGATGCGCGTCAGGCGCCGGTCCGGGTTCGTGGGACGCGGCCGCCCGACCAGCTCGAGCAGCGGGAGGTCTTCGGCGGCGTCGGTGTAGAAGTAACTCTGCGCGAGATCGAGCCCCTCCTCGGCGGCGAGCGCGCGCACCGCGTCGGCCTTGCCCTCGCCCCAACACGCGGGGCGCACGAAGCGGCCGGTGAAGTGACCGTCGTCGACCTCGAGCCGCGTGCACAGCACGCGCTCGATCCCGAGGTCGCGCGCGAGCGGATCGATCTGATAGCGCGTCGCCGCGGACACGATCGCCACCGTGTGCCCGCGGCGCAGGTGCGCCTCGACCAGCGCGCGCGACTCGGGAAACACGAGCGCCGCGAGCTCGGAGTTGAACAGGCGCTCGCCGGTCTCCGCGAGCTCCCGCTCGGGCGTGCCGCGCAGCATTCCGGACCACGCCGCGAGGATCCCGGAGAAGCCGATCTGGCCGCGCTGGAAGCCGACCCAGGCGAGCGCGTTCTCCGAGAGGTCAGCGGCGCTCATCTGCCCGGACAGGAGACGGTCGCGCCAGAACGCCATGCCCGAGAAACCCGAGAGCAAGGTGCCGTCGACGTCGAAGAACGCGCCGACCTTCGGACCTGCCGGTCCGCGTTCGATCTCTTCGGTCAGGAATGTCCCGGCACGCATCGTCACCGCTCCAGCAGCTGGATGCTATCTCGGCGCGGCGCTCGGCGGCGAGCCTGGCGCGCCTGGGCAAGCGCCGACTCAATCGAAAGCGCCGCGACACCGAATAGTTTCGCCAGCTCGATGCGTATCCCGACCCCCGCTCAGGTGGCCGTCCTGCTCGTCGCCGGGACGCTCTTTGCCTCCGCGCCCTCGGCGCGCGCGGGGAGCTTCGAGGTCACTCCGACCTTCGACGCGACCGACGACGCGAGCTCGCAGCCGCCGCTCGCCGAGGAGGAGCCGCCCGCCCGCGACTGGAACGCGCTCGGCGAGGACGACGTGCGGACGCGCCACCCCGCGCTCGAGGACCATCCGCGGCTGCGCGAGCGCTTGCGGCGCAAGCAGGCGCGCGACGCGGCCGCGGAGCGCGCCGAGGCCTCGGCCGGCAGGGCGCTCGAGACCCCGGCCGAGGCGCCCTCCTTCGGCGACCTCGACCGAGTGATTCCCGCCAACGCGCGCAGCGAGCTCGCGGCCAGCGCGGCGCGCTGGGCGCCGCGCATCGAGTTCGCGCTCGACCGGGTCCATGCCTCGCTGCCAGACGCTTTGCAGGCGCGCGCGTCGCAGCTCAGCGACTTCGCGTCGCGTCCCGCCGGACGGCGCTGGCTCGTCGCGGGCCTCTGCGCGCTCGGCTTCCTGCTCGTGCTCGCGCGCTCGGCGCGCGGCGCCGGCGACCTCGTCGTCGTCATCGCCTACCCCGACGACCTGCGCGGCAGCTTCAGCGTCTCGCTCTCGCGCCGCCGCCCGCGCCGCAAGCGCGCCTCGCCCGCCGAGCGGGAGGCGGCGAAGGGGAAGGTCTCCTCGCGCACCGTACACTATCTGGTGTCGCGTGAGACGCAGTTCCGCGGCGTCGCGCCGGGCAAGTACTGGGTCACCGTCGACGGCGAGCTCTACGGCGCCAGCGGCGACGGGGCGCTGGAGGAGCCGTTCGAGTCGCTGCACGTGACCGTCGCGAGCCGCGACACCCGCCGCGTCGAGTTCGACTTGAAGCCGCGACACTGTCCCGTAGAGATCCGCGTGACCTGGGACGGACAGCCGCTGCGGGAGTGCGCGGTCTCCGTCGCGGGCCGGCCCGACACGTTCCGGCACCTGCGCGGGCAGTCCGCGCGCATCGGCCTGCCGCTCGGCCGCCATCTCGTGGCGCTGGGCAGCGGCGACCGGGTCGCGGAGCGCGAGGTGCTCGTCGAGAGCTATGCGACCCTGGTGGTGGACGTCGACCTCGGCCGCAACGAGGGCGTGCTCTTCAAGGGCTGTCCACCGGCAGTGACTCCGTACCTGCAGGGCGACGTGCCCACCGCGGCGCGGTCGCTCGCACGCGAGGGCCAGGACAAGCTCTCGAACTTCCTGCTCGCGCGCATGCACGCGACGCAGGGCAACAAGGGCCGCGCCGCGGAGCACTACGAGTACGCCGAGTACTTCGCCGACGCCGCGAGGCTGCGCGAAGAGCTCTCGGAGTGGTCGCGGGCCGCCGCGCTCTACCAGAAGGCGGGCGAGCCTATGCGCTCCGCCGACATGTTCCGCCGCGCGGGCGACCCGATTCGCGCGGGCAAGGCCTACGAAGCGGCCGCCGACTACGAACGCGCGCTCGCCTGCTACCGCGAAGCCGGCGAGACGGAGCGCGTGATCGGTGTGCTCGAGCGCAGCGGCGATTCGTTCCAGGCCGCGGTGCTGGCGCGCGAGAACGACGACCGCGCGCGCGCGATCAAGCTGCTGCAGCAGGTCCTGCCCGGCGATCCGAACTACGCGGAGGCGTGTCTCCTGCTATCGGACGCGCTCGAGAGCGAGGGCCACGTGGACCTCGCCGCGCGCAAGCTCGAAGAGCGCATCGAGCGCGACTCGGCGAACGAGGTCGACCCGGCGCTGCGCGCCCGGCTCGCGGAGCTCCTGGAGCGCAGCGGCGAGCCGAGCCGCGCGATCGAGGTGCTCGAGAAGCTGCGCGAGGACGAGCCGACGTTCCCCGAGATCTCGACGCGCATCGAGTCACTCCGCAAGCGCATCTCCTCGGCGCGCGAGGTGGGCGGCCGACTCACCGCCGCGACGGTGCCCGTCGTCGCCGAGAGCCGCTACGAGATCATCGAGCAGATCGGGCGCGGCGGCATGGGCGTGGTCTTCCGCGCGCGCGACAAGCGCCTGGGCCGCGAGGTCGCCCTGAAGCGCCTGCCCGAGAACCTGCGCGACCACCCCGCGGCGGTGCAGCTGTTCCTGCGCGAAGCGCGCGCGGCTGCGGCGCTGAATCACCCGAACATCGTCACGCTCTTCGACGCCGACCAGGAAGAGGAGACGTTCTTCATCACGATGGAGCTGCTCGAGGGCGACCCGCTGCACGTCATTCTGCGTCGCGCCGGGCGACTGTCGGCCCGCGACTGCGCGCGTCTGGGCGTCCAGATGTGCGCCGGCCTCGAGTACGCGCACGAGCGGCGCATCGTGCACCGCGACATCAAGACAGCGAACCTGTTCTTCACGCGCGGCAAGGTCGTCAAGATCATGGACTTCGGCCTGGCGAAGATGGTCGAAGAGGTGCGTCGCTCGGCGACACTGATCGGTGGCACCCCATACTACATGGCGCCGGAGCAAGCGCTCGGCGAGTCGGTCGACGCGCGCGCCGACATCTACGCGCTCGGCGTGACCTTCTTCGAGCTGGTGACCGGCGGCGTGCCGTTCCGCGACGGCGACGTCACCTATCACCACCGCCACACGGCGCCGCCCGATCCGCGCGCGCGCACCGAGAACCTGCCCGACGGCTTCGCCGAGCTGATCCTCGAGATGATGGCCAAGAACCCCGCGAAGCGAATCGCCAGCGCCAGTGCCGTCGCCGCGCGCTTGGCACCGTTTACCGCATAGGTCCGGTCTTCTCGAGCTCCGCGAAGAGCCGGGCGACGGCGAGACGAGGGCCGTCCCGAGCCGAGCCCGCAAGCGCCGAAGGCGCGCCAGCGAGTCGAAGGCGAGCGAAGTCATTAGGACCTGAGGTTCCGCGCCTCGAAGAGCGCGCGGAACCGTTCGGCACCGACGGAGATGAAGATGCCCTCGGCTTCGGCGCAAAGTGAGTCGCCGGCGAACAGCTTGCCCGAGGTGAAGATCTTGCGGCCCTCGCTGCGCTCGTAGCGCGCTTCGAAGCGCAGCTCGGTGTGCAGCGGCGTCGGACGCCGGTAGCGGACCGTCAGCGTGCCGGTCATGCCCGGCGTACCGGACAGCGCGTTCGCGAAGCCGAGCACCTCGTCGAACGCGGCCGCGACGTAGCCGCCGTGCACGCAGCCGGGCGGTCCCTCGTACGCGGAGCCGAAGACGCCGCGGCCGAGCACGCTCTTGCCGTCCGGCTGGGCGCGCAGCTCGATCGGCGGCGAGAGTGGATTCGAGAGACCGATCAGCGGGCTGTGATCGAAGAAGCTCCCGGTGTCACCGGCGGGCGCAGTCTCCGCCCAGCCCTCGTAGCGGTTCGGGCGCGGGTGAGTCGCGAGCAGCGCCGCGTAG